>CAMNMC010000087.1 GCA_946544235.1 uncultured Lachnospiraceae bacterium
CCTTCTTGTCATCCTTTTTCTTTCCCGTCTTATCACCGATTATGAAGGCAACAAGTCCGATAACGGCGAGTGCCAAAACAGCAATCGTGATAAATATACCTTTAGATATTCCTTTTCCGCCGTTCTTATTATCATTATTACTACTGTCGTTTTCCGACTTTGCGGTTATATCCGTTCTGTCAGCTTCTGTTTCATCGTTATTCCTTTTTAATTCATCTTTCGACATTTTTATCCTCCGAATCCACAACGATCTGAAGACCATCGTTTATTATAATCCATATTTGAAATGTATCATCAGAAAAAACATACTATATTCACTTTATACAGCAAACAATAATATATTATTTTCCCTGATAACTATAAGGTCGTGATTATATCTCTCTTATCAAGTCCGACAGAAAGCTCGTCTCCGTATTTCAGCACACAGTCCTGAGCCTTTTTAAGTATGTCGGCATGATTATAAATATCAGCAACCTTAAACAGCATATCACCGCTCTGTCTTATACCGAAGAAATCCCCAGGGCCTCTCTGCTTCATATCTTCGTTTGCTATGTAGAAGCCGTCATTTGAGTTTTCCAGAACACGAAGTCTGGTCACCGAGTCTTCAGTTTCCTTGGCATTTATAAATATACAGAATGACTCGTCACTGCCTCTTCCGACACGTCCTCTCAGCTGGTGAAGCTGAGCAAGTCCGAAGCGCTCTGCATTTTCTATCATCATAACTGTAGCATTCTGATTATTTATTCCGACCTCTATAACTGTCGTAGAAACAAGCACGTCAATCTCTTTATTCATGAAACGTTCAAGGATCGCACTTTTTTCTTCATCCTTCATCTTACCATGAAGATATTCGACCCTGACCGTGCCTCCATAATATCTCTTCAGTTCATCAGTATAATCTATAACATTCTCTGCATCAAGGCTTTCGGAACTGTCGATCATCGGACATATTATATAAGCCTGATGCCCGCTTTTTACCTCTTTTAAAATGAATTTATATGCATTATCTCTGTAAGAGGTATCTACGACGCAGTTTTTAACCCTTTTCCTTGCAGCAGGAAGCTCATCTATAACGGAAATATCAAGATCAGCATAGAGAATTATTGCCAGTGTCCTCGGGATCGGCGTGGCGCTCATGATAAGCACATGCGGATCTTCGCCCTTCTCGGAAAGCTTCTCTCGCTGCCTTACACCAAATCTATGCTGTTCATCGGTAACAACCAGTCCAAGGCTTTCAAATTTCACCTTTTCCTGTATAACGGCATGTGTTCCGATAAGTATATCAACTTCACCGTTTTTAAGCTTTTCATATATCTCACGCTTTTCCCTGGCCGTTACAGATCCGGTCAGAAGCGCTGTTTTTACACCGAATTTTCCAAGCAGACCATCGATATCCTTATAATGCTGAATTGCAAGCACCTCGGTTGGAACCATCAAAACGCCCTGATAGCCCGACAAGGCATTCATATATAAAGCCGTTACCGCAACTATTGTCTTGCCGCTTCCGACATCACCCTGTATCAGACGGTTCATGACATAAGGGGAACTCATATCATTTATAATATCCTTTATCGCCTGATCCTGAGCATTTGTCAGATTGAAAGGAAGTGATGCGGTGAAGGCCTCAGACTTTAAAACAGCCGCCTCCGACAATAAATGTGTATTTTTCAGCCGCTGGTTCTCGGTTCTGAGTCGTCTGACTTCAAGCAGGAAATTGGTGAATTCATCAAAGGCAAGCCTCCTTACGGAATCCTTCAAAACCTCCTCGTTCTGCGGAAAATGCATATTATAAAGCGCTTCCCCCAGCTTCATCAGCCTGTATTCTTCACGAACCTTTTCTGGCAGCGGATCTTTTATTCCATAGATCAGACTGCTGACCTCTCTTATTGCCTTCTGAACCGCATTATTGGTCAGTCCTGAGGTCAGACTGTATACAGGCTGCATGACCGTCATCATACGATTATATTTATCAATCGTATAATATTCCGGCATTTCAATAACCTTCCGGTCATTTTTCTTTTTTATGGTACCTACAAATACATATCTTTCACCCTTCTTAAGGACATTCCTAAGATATGGACTGTTGAACCAGACTATATTTACACTACCGGTCCTGTCGGCGGCTGTGAGAGTCGTTATGATATACCTGCCTCTTTTTTCTGTAGTCACATACGAGCTTATCTCAAGATAAAGTGCAGTTCTTACTCCCACGGAAGCTTTATCAACAGATATTGGATCATCATAAGACAGGTAATCCCTCGGATAATATCTTATAAGATCCCCAACATTTTCAATATGCAGTTTATGATACAGCTTGGCTGTTTTTTCACCGACACCTTTTATGGAATCGATACTGCTCTTATAATCCATATTTTATCCATAACCTGAATTGGAGCGGACAGTTAAACTGCCGGCTCCAATCCTTTATCTCTTCTCTTATATAACGTAAATCCGATCACCGCTGTTCATATATCGTATTTTATATCATTCAACGGAAATAATATAATAATAAATTGGCTGTCCGCCGAAATGAACGTCGATCTCTATATCATCATGCTTTTCGTTTATTTTACTTACGAGTTCCTCGGCCTGTTCCTTATTGATATCCTCTCCGTAATATACAGTAAGAAGTCCGCTGTCTTCATCAAGCATATCATCTATAAGTCCGGCTGTTGTTTCATTTATATCACTGCCAACCGAACGTATGCCCTTATCATCGATACCCATGATGTCACCCTTATTTATGCTCTTGCCATCAAAGGATGTATCACGAACAGCGTAGGTTACCTCGCCAGTTTTAACCGTCTCCATAACTGAAAGCATATTATTCTTGTTACTTTCAACATCAGAACCCGCATCAAATTCAATCATGGCACTGATACTCTGAGGCACAGATGCTGTCGGTATGACTATCAGATTCTTATCCTTGCAGATACCTGCTGCCTGGTTAGCAGCAAGAATGATATTTTTATTATTTGGAAATACAAATACATTCTCAGCATTCACCTGCTCAACCGCCGAAAGAATATCATCCGTGCTTGGATTCATTGTCTGACCGCCGGAAATGATGTGATCAATTCCGATATTTGTAAGGATCTCAGATATACCACTTCCTACGGCAACTGCAACAAAGCCGTATTTCTTAGGCGGATCGTCAGGCTTTGGAACATGTGTAGGCGCTATAAGCTTAACAGAATCCCTATCGCCTGTGGTTTTATCACCTTTATCATCTGTTTTCTGTCTCTCTTCGGAAAGGATAACCCTCTCAGTATGCTCCTCACGCATATTATCAATCTTCATACGTGTAAGCGCACCGTAGGTAAGAGCCTTTTCAAAAGCAAGGCCAGGATGATTGGTGTGAACATGCACCTTAACGATCTCCTCATCTGCTATACAAACAAGCGAATCTCCGATGGAAAGGAGATATTCCTTGAAAGCATCCACTTCACTTTCAGTAAGCTCTTTATCAAGCATTATGATAAATTCGGTACAATATCCGAACTTTATATCAGCTGTGGAAATATGATCATTACCACTGGCTGAGAAATCAATTTTCTTAAATGACGGCTTAGCCTTCGGACGAGCCGTTGGCTCATCCTCCGTACCAACATCCTCACCCTTCATGGCAAGAACGATACCTCTGATAACCTCAACTAGTCCCTGACCGCCGGAATCAACAACTCCGGCCTCCTTAAGTACAGGCAGAAGATCCGGTGTTCTGGCAAGAACTCTCTCACCATGATCAAGAATGATCTCAGAAAACTTTATAAAATCAGTCTCATTTTCAGCGAGCTCTGCAGCCTTATCAGCCATTCCTCTTGCAACCGTAAGGATAGTTCCTTCCTTAGGCTTCATAACAGCCTTATATGCAGTATCCACAGCTCTTGAAAAAGCTGAAGCAACATCTATTATCTCAAGAGATTTCTTACCCTTGATATCCTTGCAGAAGCCTCTGAAAAGCTGTGACAGGATAACTCCCGAATTACCTCTTGCACCACGAAGTGAGCCTGTGGCAATAGCCTTGCCCAGACTGTCTATGGTAGGTTTGTCGATCTTATTGACCTCCTCAACGGCTGTCATGATGGTGAGCGTCATATTTGTTCCGGTATCTCCGTCAGGAACAGGAAAAACATTCAGCTCATTGATATATTCCTTATTATTATTAATGTTATTTGCACCCGAAAGAAAGAATCTCTTTAATGCAGCTGCATCAATAGTATTAAGTGACACTACTTGGTTCCTCCTTAGTCTATGACTCTTACCCCTTCGACATAAACATTTATATTTTTAACCTTCATACCTGTCTTGTCTTCTATCTGATACCTGACAGTTTTGATAAGATTTGTTACGACCGTTCTGATGCTTACTCCGTAAGCTACAATGATATGAAAATCTATATCAATATTATTCTGTTCATCTATCTTCACATTAATACCCTTGGTACTGCTTTCCCCTTTGAGCAGCTGGGCGATTCCGTCCTTAACCGAAAGCGATGCCATTCCGACTATACCAAAGCAGTCAATGGCAGCCTGACCGGCATACTTCGCGATAACCTCATTATCAATAACAATTGTTCCAAATTCACTTGTTATATTTCCGCTCATCCCCAAAACCTCCTGTTTTTGTAAAATAAAAATGCGACACCCAAGTTTTACCTCTGGTGTCGCATTATCTTTTCCGATGCAGAAACTATGCTCTTTCTACCTTTCCGGAACGAAGGCAGGATGTACAAACGTAAACGGTCTTGTGTGTACCATCAACTACAGCCTTAACACGCTTAATGTTTGAATTCCAAATCCTATTTGATCTTCTATGAGAATGACTCACATTGTTTCCAAAATGAGTAGCTTTGTCACAAATAAAACACTTTGCCATCTGTCTAGCACCTCCTTAAAATGGTATATTAGTCTGCCATCAGACCACACAACGAACATATATTATCAGAAATGCATTTTGAATGCAAGCATTATTTTTAGAATTTCACCAGAAATATTTATTTTTTTGTAATTTTTCTAAATATCAGCTTCTTGGAGATTATTTATTGCCTCATCCACAGCTTTTTCTTCGTCAGATTTACCTCTTCCGCTGAGGAATTTCTGAACCTTGTCAACAACAGAAGGAACCATATCCATAACGCTCTGAAGCTTATTTGTCTCGCCAACAGGAACAATCTTAACATAATCACCCTGTATAACAAGAACAGCTGTCGGTGACATCTTTCCACCCATTCCTCCTCCTGCTGAATTTCCGCCCTTCGATCCCTGAGAAGCTCCTGCTCCTACTCCGAAGTTTACATCAACCAGCGGAATGATCGTTGTATCACCAATTCTCTGTGGCTCACCCATAACGGTTTTTGCGGTAAGAAAAGCACTCATACCGTCAAAGAGCGAATTTACTGTACTGTTAAAATCATTTTTTTTAATATCTGCCATTGTTACATCCTCCTGCTATTTCACAATTTATCTGATACTACCTTCGTTATTTTGATCAGTTAATAAATATATATAAGTATTACCCATTCTGCGTTTTATCGTTATTATATCTTCTTAGCCAGATTTACTGTCTTCTTAAAATCCTTCGAGAGATACATAAAGAGTGCCGGTATGGCAAAGCTTCCGATATGTATCCTTCCCTTGCACCACAAATCCGCTTCAATCTTCTGTTCATGGAATTCCGGTGTCAGATGCAGCCATCTGTAATAATACGGATAGAACATGCTGACCTTTCCGACTATCTGTCCCGTTGAACTCGGATTCTTCAGTCCGAGAAGGAGATTGACATCACCTTTACGCGGAAGCAGATTCTTAAATAGCCTCCTGAGAACTTTCTTGCCTCTCTTGATCGTATTCTGAACGTAAGGTCTGTCGAAGAATTCAATAATATGGTTCTTCTTTGTTCTGATCATCTCAGTTTTCTCAGAAACCTTACCAAGTATCTCTTCCGTCTTATCGTAGATCACATCGATCCTGTCGGCGATATTCTTCTCTTCATCTTCAGAACCACCTTCGGCATTTCCTTCCTTTGCAGCTATTTTAGCTGCTTTCTTAGCTTCCTTAGCCGCCTTCTTCTCAGCCTTCTTACGTTTCTTCTCGGCCTTTTTTCGCTCTTTTTCGGAAAGAACCTGTTCACCATCAGCAAAAGAAGCGTCTCCCTGAGTCACACCACTTCCGCTGTCCGGTTTTGAATCACCTGAACCACTGAATACATGGCCATCAGCTCCCGGCTTATATTCTTCCGTGCCGCCAGATGTCATTTCGCCAGGTATCGGTGCTGCCGGATCAATAACCGTGATCTCCTGATCATTCTTCTTATTCTTATTTTTCTTCTTAACCTTCTCTTTTTTCTTCGCCTTTTTAGCCTTGCCGCCCGAATCGTCTTCCTTGTTGCCGCCGATAACCTGTATCTTTTTAATCGGTATACCGAAGACCTTAATCTTCACAAGCACTGACATGCCGGCTTCATCATTTTTTACGATGGTACTTTTAATACCGGCGAAGAGCCATCTCACCTTCACGGTCCCGTCCACATCACCATTATAAGCTCCGGAAAGCTTATATCTTACCGGCGCATACAGCACCAGTAAAAGAATGAGTATGATCAGTCCCAGCAAAGAAGCGAGTACGATACCGAGAATTTTAAGGATAGTCAGAAATACACCCATATCCTTATAACCTCACTCTGTTTCATGTTATTCTGCAGTTATTCCCCCGAATGCCCTTCAGATAGCATCCTTCATAGAAATATCGGTTATATCCCTTATCTTCTTCCTTTCGCTGTTTCTCTTAGGAGGAAGCTTTATTACACTGTATTTGGAATCGATATATCCCTTTACATCGATTCCGCCGGTCTCACGCACTGTTTCCTCAACAATACCTCTGAGAATCTCCTGTGCCTCATCCTTTTTAGATGCGATACCGACTATTATTATCTCATCCTCATGCTGCCTGTAGTACGGCTGCAGCAGGACATTATAATTATATATCTCAAGTATGCCTTTATCAGCTATCGGAAAGGTTATGAGAACAAGATTCATTACCGGCTTATATTTATATATCTTCCGTATCTGCTTATTCAGTTTTTTACCTCTTTCAATGTCTGTATAGACATACTCGATCATGTACATATTTATTCACCAAGTATTATCTCATTGATCTTATCCACCGAAGCAGCAAGCTCCGACTTATCAGAGCATTTATCCAGAGCATAGTTGAAATACTCTCTTATCTCTTCCTTGTTATTGAAAAATACAGGAAGAACAGAAAGAACCTTAGCCATTACAGCTCTTCTTACAGGAATACTCAGGCTGTCCAGTCTCTTCCTCATAGCCTCTTCAAAATCAACCTTGATATCAGAGATAAATATTTCATCAGCAGCATCGTTAATGATCCTGATATCTCTGTCGAGGTCGATGAACAGGCTTGTCGAAGTAAGCTTATCTGCTTTATTCAGATTGGCATAAACCTCTGTAAGACCCTCTGTTTCAATAGGTTCACTGTAGCTGTCGCAGATATCAAACAGGCTTGACTCGATAGTTGCAAGAGTCTCATAAGCCTCTTCCTGTATACCTTCAAGACTCACAAAAAGCTCATCAAAGCCTTCGGCAGCCTTGTAAATATCCTCAGCCGCAAGCGTCTCTGTAAGTATTTTAACAGAAATATCATATTTATCATTCAGGAGACTCTTATCAATATTATTGATAGTAAGGAGAACAGTCAGACTGTCATTTACTATCTCGATAAGCATCAGCTGGTCGGTAACATATGAATTGATTATCTCTGTTGCTCTGTAGATTTCATCGGAAAGAGCCTTTACTCCATTTGCATCAAGGGTCTTATAGTCAGCCCTGCCAAGGAGCTCATATATCTCGAAAAGCTCCGGATATTCAGTTTCAAAGCCCTCAGGCAGAGTAAGTACGGCAGCAGTTTTTATCATCTCGATGAAGTCATTAACAGCCTCCTTCTCCCCGCCTCTGTAGATATTAAGCGTATTACTTATTATATCAAAAAATCTGTCCTTCGTCATCCTTACGGGAAGCTCAGCGATAAGAGTCTGTATCTTGCTGTTGATAAGCATCTTATCGTTCTCCTGAAATACGTAATTATACATATTTTCAGCTATTCCTGCCGTATCAAGAGCTGCCTCCGGATCCTCTGCAGGCTTCTTTCTGTCAAGAACATATTCATAAATAGATGCAGCATCCGTATAGGCTGTGAGTATCTTCATTCTGGCTGTAACAGCATCTCTGATCTTCAGTACCTCTGCTATATCCTCTTTTGTAATCTTCTTACCTGAGAAACCATCAGTAAGCGTTCTTCTGAGTGTAGCCACCATCCTGTCGGTTTCTGCTCTTCTGTCTGAAGGCAGCTCATCGATCATCTCCATAAGGGTGAAGAGATTGAGAGAGAGCTTTACGGCTGCGTAATTGGTAAATGCAGTACTGAGTATCTCGGAATATTTCCTTACATTCGCTCCAAGATCACGTCCTGCTTTTAAATCCTTGATTATGTTCTTTGTTTCGCTTTTCATATTTAACTTATGTCCTTTACGTAATTATGCTGTGATATGTGCCTGACGCAGTATGACTGTTATCAGTCGCACCGTTAATATTTGTACATGTTGTAGTCTATTATATTTTATGATTGTTTTAATGTCTGTGTTCATGTGTGTAAAGATGATCCATACAATATTCAAGACCGCCTTTACACTTTGAACAATATCTGAATTCAAGATCCTCGTTATCGGCATCTGTTCTTCCGCAGACTACACACCTGTGCATGCCAGATGTAGGCGGATTGTTATTGAACGGATTGATTCTCTTCGCATCACTCTGGGCTCTGTTCTGAGCGCTTGCGCCAGCCGGTCCACCGGAAGGACTGCCCTGACCGCCGCCGGTATATACACCTTTTATATTTGCATCCCTGACTCTTCTCTGGAAGTCCTTACGGCGCCTGTAATTCTCAATATTTTCCCTTACACCTCTTCGTCTGTTAATGAAGAAGTAAATAAAGAAGTTTGCAACACTTGATACGATTATTACCCTTGCGAAAACATTATCAGCCTTGATAAATTCATAGATAAGATATGCAAGGTCGAAATAACCGAGCCATTTAACCTTGATAGGTATCATGAAATACAGCATTATAACCTGTTCGCTGTAGATTGCCGCAAAAGCCAGGAACATACTCATGGTAGTAAAATATGTAATATTCATACCATATGCTGTGCTCATAAATATGTTGGAATAATAATCCCAGATATTTCCCGGACTCCATTTAAAGGTGATAAATGCAGTTATAAGAACCGCTATGTCGATAAGAAGCAGGCCGCCGATCATGAAGAAGTTAAACATGACCATTCCCCATGCGATCTCAAGTCGTTTAGCGACAAAATAATAGAAAAACATCGATATAGGAATAAAGATAATGCCCAGAGCACTTTCCGGATCAAAAGGCATCGTAAATATCCATGTAATAAGTCTCCAGTATTCATTTTTCTCAACTATAAGATATGGATTCAGCACCAGCTTGCCATACATCTCAGGCATTGCAAAATACAGGAAATATCCCATAATAAAGCAGCCGATAACTATCTCCGGAAGGAATTTTATAGAATATTTATAAAGTTTTCTTTCAAGATTTGCAAACTTCACTTTGATTCCCCTTTTCTAACTATTCACATCTTATCATTTTACTTTATTTTCATATCAAAGTAAACCTTGAATTGTAAAATACTCACCCACTCTGTGCTTCATCAGACAATTATAAAACAAATATGTGAAAAAAAATTGAACAATAACAAAAATATTTGAATTTAATCTTCTGTTATCATATAATAACTCTGTCTGTGCGTCCACCATAAAGGCAGAGACAATTCATTGAAAAGGGAGAGGCAATAAGCTGCCGCTGTAATAATGAAGCATTTAGGAATCGATATCGGCTCGACAACTGTCAAGATAGCCGTAATAGACGAAAAACATAATATACTATATTCCGAATATAAGAGACATTTTGCGAGGATCAAGGAGACTCTGAAGGAGCTCCTTCAAAATGCCGTTTCCGAGATTGGTGACTGTGAGGTTGCACCTGACATTACCGGTTCAGGCGGACTTGCGCTTGCAAAGGTTATCGGTATACCTTTTGAACAGGAGGTTGTATGCGTTTCTTCTGCCCTCTCGGACTATGCTCCGAAGACAGATGTTGCGATCGAGCTTGGCGGCGAGGATGCCAAGATCATATATTTCAGCAAGAACGGTATTGAGCAGAGAATGAACAGTGTCTGTGCAGGCGGTACAGGTTCTTTCATCGATCAGATGGCCGCTCTTCTTATGACTGATGCTTCAGGTCTGAATGAATACGCAAAGTCCTATGACACTATCTACCCAATTGCTGCCAGATGCGGCGTATTTGCCAAGACTGATATCCAGCCTCTTATAAACGAAGGCGCTACCAAGCCAAACCTTTCGGTATCAATCCTTCAGGCAGTTGTTAACCAGACTATATCAGGTCTTGCATGCGGTAAACCGATAAGAGGTCATGTTGCCTTCCTTGGCGGCCCTCTGCACTTCCTGGATCAGTTAAAGGAATGCTTTGTCAGAACACTTAATCTTGATGATGAGCATATCATAAACCCTCCTCACTCTCATCTGTTTGCAGCTGTCGGTGCTGCACTTCATTCTGATGAGAATATTTCTATGCCTCTTTCAGAAATTGCAGGTAAACTTACAGATGATCTTAAGATTGCTGTTGAATCAGCTCGTATCGAGCCTCTCTTTAAAGATATGGAGAGTTATAATGATTTCGTTGAGCGTCAGCAGGATTTTCACGTCAGAAGAGGTAATCTTGAAACTTACACCGGCAAGGTATTTCTTGGTATAGATGCCGGTTCTACCACTACTAAACTGGCACTTGTCGGCGAGAAGGGGGAACTTCTCTACGACTTCTACAGTAATAATAACGGAAGCCCTGTAAATACAACTATTAAAGCTCTTACAGAAATATATGAGAAGCTTCCTGAAGGCGTTACTATTGCAGGCAGCTGCTCAACAGGCTACGGAGAGGCACTTCTTAAGTCAGCCTTCAATCTCGACTACGGCGAGGTAGAAACTATAGCTCACTATACTGCTGCCGCTTTCTTCAATCCTGAGGTTGATACCATCCTTGATATCGGCGGCCAGGATATGAAATGCATAAAGATCAGAAACGGAGTCGTTGATAACGTACTCCTTAATGAGTCATGCTCTTCCGGCTGTGGTTCCTTTATAGAGACCTTTGCAAAATCGCTCGATTATGAGGTTAAGGACTTCGCCAAGATCGCACTTTTCGCACCATCTCCGATCGACCTCGGTTCGAGATGTACCGTATTTATGAATTCCAAGGTTAAGCAGGCCCAGAAGGAAGGTGCTTCCGTTGAGGACATATCAGCAGGTCTTGCTTACTCAGTTATAAAAAATGCACTTCTCAAGGTTATCAAGCTTACCGATCCTAAACAGCTCGGCAAAGAAATCGTCGTACAGGGCGGAACCTTCTACAATGACGCCGTTCTGAGAGCCTTTGAGCTTGTATCAGGCAGAACAGCTGTAAGACCTGATATTGCAGGTATCATGGGTGCCTTCGGCGCCGCACTTATCGCAAGAGATAATTATAAAGAGGGCTTTGTATCTACAATCCTTCCATACGAAGAGGTGAAGGCTCTTACCTATGAGACTCAGATGACTCACTGTAAGGGCTGTACAAACAGCTGTCTCCTTACGATCAACAAATTCTCGGGCGGCAGACGTTTCATCACCGGTAACCGTTGTGAGAAGGGACTCGGTCAGAGAAAGAACGCGGAAAATATGCCGAATCTCTACGAGTACAAATATAATAAGATATTTGACTACACTCCGCTTGCGATTGAAAATGCCAGACGTGGTGAGATTGGTGTGCCTCGCGTTCTAAACATGTATGAGAACTATCCTTTCTGGTTCACCTTCCTTACGGAGCTGAAATACAGAGTAATTCTCTCTCCTAAGTCTTCCAAGACAATTTACCAGCTCGGTATCGAATCAATCCCAAGTGATACAGAGTGCTATCCTGCCAAGATCAGTCACGGTCATGTTATGTGGCTCGTAAAGAACGGTCTGAAGCAGATATTCTACCCTTGCGTTCCTTATGAGATGAATGAAACCCCGAACGCAAATAATCATTACAACTGCCCTATTGTTACTTCTTATTCCGAGAATATCAAGAACAATATGGAAGAGCTCATGACTAAAAATATAACCTACATGCGTCCTTTCCTTGCCCTTGATAATCCAAAGGCTCTTAAGGCTCGTATGTTCAAGGAATTTTCAAAATACACTGATGTAACCAAGGATGAGATCAGCCGTGCCATCGACAAGGCTTACGAAGAGGCTGACAGGGTTAAGGCAGATGTCAGAAAGAAGGGTGAGGAAACCATCGCCTTCCTTAAGAAGACAGGCAAGCTTGGTATAGTTCTTGCAGGTCGTCCATATCATGTTGACCCGGAGATCAATCACGGTATTCCTGAACTGATCAACTCTTATGGTGTTGCAGTTCTTTCCGAGGATTCAATCTCTCATCTCGGTGATGTTGAACGTCCGCTTATAGTTTCCGATCAGTGGATGTATCATTCACGTCTCTATAAGGCTGCAAACTATGTTAAGACCAACAGTAACCTTGAGCTTATCCAGCTCTTCTCGTTCGGCTGCGGTCTTGATGCAGTTACAACCGACTGTGTAAATGATATTTTATCCAAATCAAATAAGATTTATACTGTTCTAAAGATTGACGAGGTCAGCAACCTCGGCGCGGCAAGGATAAGGATCCGTTCACTTCTTTCCGCTGTTAAGGCAAGAGAAAAGCTTAAGATCAAGACAACGCCTGTTTCCACAAGAATGAACAGAGTTGAGTTCACCAAGGATATGCAGGAGGGTTATACAATTCTCGCTCCTCAGATGTCTCCTATTCATTTTTCTATGCTTTCAGTTGCACTTAAGAAGATGGATCTCAACGTTGTCGTTCTTCCGGATGCAGAGAAGGAAACGATCAATACAGGTCTTAAATATGTTAATAACGACGCCTGCTATCCTTCCATCATAGTTGTAGGTCAGATCATGCAGGCAATTGAATCAGGAAAATACAACACCGATAAGCTTGCCGTTGCGATCACTCAGACCGGCGGTGGCTGCCGTGCAACCAATTATATCGGATTTATCAGACGTGCACTTGAGAAATCAGGCTATGGCCAGATACCGGTTATCAGTATCAGTGCGCAGGGACTTGAAAAGAACTCCGGCTTCAAGATAAATATGTCCGGACTCAAATGCTCTATGCATGCTATTTTATATGGTGATCTCTTCATGCGTGTGCTTTACAGGACCAGACCTTATGAGAAGGTTAAGGGCTCTGCCAATAAGCTCCACAGAAAATGGGAGAAGATCTGTATTAGGGATATTGAACGTGGTTCTAAGAATTTTAAGAAGATTGTCAGGGATATCGTCAGAGAATTTGACGAACTGCCACTAGATGAAACAATTAAGAAGCCTAGAGTAGGTATCGTAGGTGAGATTCTTGTTAAGTTCCTTCCTTCTGCAAACAACCATCTGGTTGAACTGCTTGAACAGGAAGGTGCCGAAGCTGTTATGCCTGATCTTCTCGACTTTATACTTTACAGCTTCTACAACTCAAATTATAAGCATGAATTTCTTGGCAAATCATATAAGCAGAAGATCATTTCCAACGCCGGAATCAAGCTTCTTGAGGAATTCAGAAAGCCTATGCGTGAAGCACTTGAGAACAGCAAGCGTTTCGAGCCGCCTAAGCGTATAAATGTCATTGCTGACTATGCAAGACCTGTCGTATCGATCGGTAATGAAACCGGTGAAGGCTGGTTCCTAACAGGCGAGATGATCGAGCTCATCAAGAGTGGTGCTCCGAATATAATCTGTGCACAGCCTTTTGCCTGCCTTCCGAACCATATCATCGGTAAAGGTGTTATCAAAAAGCTTCGTGCTAATTATCCTGAGTCAAATATCGTTGCCATCGATTTCGACCCTGGTGCATCAGAGGTTAATCAGATCAATCGTATTAAGCTGATGCTGGCTTCTGCAAGAAAGAACATGGATAAAAACTAATCTAAAAAAACAGTATTTACCTCTTCGACCTTAGACAAATGCGTCTTAGAGGTAAATACTGTTTTTTAATTCCGCCGCCTGCGATTTTCCTTCGCAAGCATCATGTTATACATGATGTATCCGACAGCTGTTCCTCCAACGAAACCGCCGATGTGTCCATTGATGCTGATACCCTCTTCTGTGAAGCTTGGTACAAACATAAGTATAAGTCCGAGAATTACCCTTGGCAGCGGAAAGGTTTCTCTCATCTCTCTGTTGAAAGCAAATATGATCAATACTCCGAACAGTCCAAATATAGCTCCTGAAGCACCGGCAGTCATATGAAACTCTCCGCTCTTTTGTTCCATCAGGTAGACAAAGCCGCTTCCTGAAAGTCCAGCAAGGATATACAGTATCGTAAATCTTACATGTCCAAAGAATCCCTCAACATATGGACCGACAGCAAAAAGCGCCAGCATATTTCCGGCGAGATGTTCATAACCAAAGTGAACAAAGCATGCCGTAAGCAGTCTATACCATTGACCTTCCTTAAGCTTTGGCATATATATCGCCCCAAACTTAAGAGCTGTCTCTGATGATTCAGGGTCACCGACTATTTCCTCGATGAAAAAGATCAGAACGTTGATCACTATCAAGGTTATGGTCATGTATGGTGCGTTACTCTTCAGTTTTCTCTTAATATCAGTATAGTTCATAATTATAACCATGTATAAAGCTCACGCACATATATGCCTCTTCGCATGCTATAATTCTGCAAGCAGAATTATTCATATATCACATAGTGATGTATGTAGCATGCTACGCATGCTGCATCATTAACTACGTTCATGATAGCAATATGCTGCGCATATTACTACTTAGTTGTAGTAAAATACGCCTTCAGAGGCATATATGCACGCGAGCTTTTGTAAAACCATTCTTTATAAATATTGTATCATCCCTGGTCCAAGTTTCTCAGTCGGACGAGCGATAAAACCATTCTTCTGGTAAAAGGCTTCGCGTCCTTTTGCGCACATCAGGCCAAACATTATTTCCTGGTCAGGCGATTCCTTAAGGCTTATTACAAAGTCACGAAGCTTCTGAATCATCTGAGTTCCGATGCCTCTTCCGTGGCATTCAGGAGTGACTATAAGATCCTGAATATAGCATATAACAGCGCCGTCTCCGACTATTCTGCCCATACCGACGAGCATGCCGTTCTCGTATGCGGCAACCATGTATAGTGCATTATCTATAGATTTCTTTGCCTGCTCTCTGGTCAGTTTCTTCCAGCCGACCTTTGCGCGCAGTCCAAGATACTCATCTACCGTAAGTTTTCTTTCTTCTATAACTATCATTTCTTTAACCTGCAACAGAATCATCATCACTCTGCCGGATTATCTGATTCTGTGATTATCAATTATTATCGGTTTATAACCGCATCCATTAGTAACTATACCAATTACCGATATCGTTTCAAATGATATCCAACGAGTTAACTCTCTACAGTCTCACCGGAACATCCCTGTCTCTCAGATATTTCTTCACCTCAGAAATCTCAAGCTCTTTGAAGTGGAATAAAGAAGCCGCAAGCGCAGCATCAGCTTTGCCGTAGGTCAGAGTATCATAAAAATCTTCTTTAGTTCCTGCTCCGCCTGAAGCGATTACGGGTATATTTACACTTTCTGCAACCATTTTGGTAAGTTCGTTATCATAACCGGCTTTGGTGCCATCAGCATCCATGCTTGTAAGAAGTATTTCACCGGCTCCAAGCTCTTCACATTTCTTAGCCCACTCAATGGCATCGATGTGCATATCAAGACGTCCGCCATTTTTATATATCGTCCAGCCGTCAGAAGGCTTCCATTCATCATTCATCCTGATGCTCTCACTATAACTGAGCGATGGATCAGCGGCTTTACCGACTCTCCTTCTTCTTGCATCAATGGCAACCACGACACACTGACTGCCAAACTTATCAGCCGCTCTGCTGATCAGCTCGGGATCATCTATTGCAGCCGAATTAACAGATATCTTATCTGCACCTTCTCGCAGTATGGCACGGAAATCCTCAACAGTTCTTATTCCGCCGCCAACCGTAAACGGAATAAATACAGTTTCAGCCACACGTCTAACCATGTCAGCTACTATATTTCTCCTGTCGGATGATGCAGTAATATCAAGAAATACAAGTTCATCCGCGCCGGCCTTATCATAAGCCAGCCCGCATTCTACAGGATCCCCTGCATCCTTAAGATCCACAAAATTTATTCCCTTCACAACTCTTCCGTCCTTAACATCAAGGCACGGGATGATTCTTTTTGTAAGCATATTTCATCTCCTTGCGACTTTAAAATAACATTAACAACAAAGTAGTCCATATATATTGATTTATATACCGTTTATTATAATAAGGATATTTATCAAAAACAAGAATATCATAGATTATATTATAATCATTCTAATACATTTTTCATATTATAAAGGATTATTACTACTACTCTTTCAAACGGTGGAATCATCATTTCATATTTCACTATTCAATATCCTCTTAATGTATTGTATATGATATGCCATTTTCAGTTAAAAAATCTAATAACGGTTGTGAAGTTTTTCTATACTGTTGCGATTTACCACCTACTAATCTTGCAAGTTCCTCTTCACCTTCTGTTCCTGTCATATAGGTCTTCGAGCCACTTCCACCCTAGTATGCTAAAGAGGTAGATCAGAATCATTCATATTGATTGATCTGCTGTCCTATTGGATAATCATTCTGTAATAGATAGAGGTGTACGTCTCCACCCTTGAGGCATTATATTTGACCTCGTTCCCATGAGACTGTCCCCTCTCTCTTTGCAGGATGTTACGTATTAGCTGGATGTTGGCAGTCTATCTGTACTTCGTATCTCGAACTAGGTTGTAACCTCTCAGAGCAGCAGGATTCTATCTATTAATCAAATATCAACCCATTTTTGAAAGGAGGCGTTCTATGTATTATATCGGCATCGATATCGGCAAAAACCATCATGAAGCATCTATAGTCGATCAATCCGGAAATCAGGTATGCAGATCACTTCGTTTTCCAAGTACTCATAAAGGGGCTGTCAAACTCCTCGAGTACATTCGAACCAACACCAAATCAAATAATCTCATTTTCGGATTAGAAGCTACCGGCCATTACTGGTATACCATTTATTCATTTTTAAAAGAACACAAATACACTATCTATGTTATAAATCCTATACAATCAGATTGTTTTAGGAACTTTTATATCAGACAGGTCAAAAACGATTCCAAGGATTCATTTCTTATAGCAGAAGTAATTCATTTTGGTAGATTTACAACAACAGACTTAGCTGATGAGGACATCCTTTCCTTAAGGCAACTATGTCGCTATAGAGAAGCTATGATGTCAGCTAGAACAGAAATAAAACTGAGAATACACACTATACTGGAACAAATCTTTCCGGAATATGAACATCTCTTTTGTGAAATATGGGGAAGTTCATCTATAGCACTTCTAAGCAAATATCTCCTGCCCGAGAATATAGCAAATGCCTCTATTGATGAACTTCACACCATACTTCTAAAGAATAGTCATAACAGATTTTCTCTCAATAAAGCCATTGAAATAAAAGACGCTGCCATGAATACCTTCGGAATAAAAATAGCACAGGAAGCATTTGCCTTCCAGCTAAAAATGCTATTAGAACGACTAAAACTTCTTAACGAACAGCTCAAAGAACTGGATGAAATGATCATATCCCTATACAATCAGTTCGATTGTTATCTTCATACAATACCAAGCATCACGCCTATATCTGCCGCTTGTATACTCGCCGAAATCGGAGATATACGTAGATTTAAAAACTCCTCTTCACTTGTTGCTTATGCAGGCATTGATCCAACCATTCGACAATCTGGAGAATACTGTTCTACTCATAACCGAATGTCCAAACGCGGATCCTCTCATCTTAGGCATACTCTATTTCTCGCAGCAAGTTGTTGTGTTTTTCATAATAGTCCATTTAATGAATATTATCTTAAAAAACGTTGTCAAGGCAAACATCACCTGGTAGCTGTCGGTGCAGTATCAAGAAAACTGACAACTGTTGTATATGCGATACTTAAAAGCGGAAAGCCATATGAGGCTGTTAAGTTTGTATAACAAACACCTATTCTGATTGCTGCAAAAAGATCTATAATAAGCCTGCCTGTAGGGAGGCTTGTTTGTAGTGCCATTTAAAGTAATTCTATTTCAAATACCAGTTTGTCAAAATCAGTATTTTTACCAGTATCATTACAATAATACCTATAAATATTGCCTTTTTGTTCAATAATCATTCCACTATATGCCATTTGAGAATTCCTTCTCATTATTCCCTGCTCATTTCTCTCAAATATGTTGTATACACTTAAATATCCCTCATCAGATGAGCACTCTATTTCAAATTCTTTAGGGCATTCATCTTCCCATAATTCGAAAGCTCTTCCTGTAACACCATTTGTAGTAAGCATTCCTTTTCCTACATCTATGGCAATCCTAATCCCCTGTCGATTCTCAGAATTAACGCTTATGAAACTAACCTTTAAACGTTGTTTTGAATCGATGGATAATACTTCCCATTTTATTATCTCTTTATCAATATCTCCAAAATTTCTGTTATATGTTCTTCTCTTTCCAATCCAATCCGGTAATTTTTGACTCATTTTATTCTCCTTTGGGTCTTGGACCTGTATAATGTCTGTTAGAATCTCTTTCTGCATGTTCCCATGGCCATACCTCCATCAAATTATCTATATTATGTGGATTAGGGATATCCCTTCCGTTTATATGATGTAGTTCCATTGATGCTCCAGTTTCAGGTTCAATTGGAGGTAAACCTTTTCGCATACGTATCAAATCTGATTCCAAATAATCATCAGCATGGTAATAAGCCTTATTTTTCCAATACCTTGCCCTTACGGTACTCCATGATGGTTCATTGCCAGCTTTTGTCAAATTATCAATCGGGTCTCCTACTTTCCATCCTTTAGGCTTTGAAAGATTTCCACTTGACTTTCCATAGCTGGTCTTGACAGAAAGTCTTTGGCTTATGGTTATACAAGCATCCGCTTCTTGCCTATCATAATTAGTGCTTACCGATACCCCTATTGAAAAACTAAGTACCAGAAGCAGACTGACAGCCATCATCAGCAGACACTTCAATATTCTATTATTTTTGATGACAGCCACCTCCTGTCTCTGTAATACATTCAGCTTCTGTCAAAATTACTCTCTAATTTTTGTATTGTTATGAAGCAAATAAAAATCTCTACATTTTATTTCAAATTTAACCCATTTATATGTATTAGCATCATTTTGATATTCTGCTCCTTCAACAATAAAATAATAATTTCCATTGTCATTATTTATATAATGAACTTCAATTTCATCATTAATTGTTGAACCATTATCAATAGTATAATTAATAACATTATCAAACACTAAAAATCCATTTTCTAAATCTTTATCATTATAATACTCCCATTCTCTGGCACCTTCTTTAATCCTAGAAATTAGATTAATTTGAAACATTATTATATTATCTTTTATAATAACTTTTTCGCAATACCTATCACCAAGATAAATTGAATTACATAGTTTTTCTACAGTCATACAATCACCTCACTTAATGAATTGTCCAGTGTGCATCTGGACTATTAAACGGAACTACATTACCTAAAACATCAATAGATGGTCCTTGACCTCTTCTACCCGGTCCAGTTCCCATTAAGTGACCATGACCATGTGGAGTTGTATTATTACCATGTCCTACAGGGTTATATCTATTATAATTTGAACCATATGGATATAGTGTATGTGTGTCTACACCATTTCTTCCTGCTGGAACTGTAGTACCGCCTACTGGTTCTATGAAAACATTTCCTCTATCATCACCAATAAACCTTCCAATTTCCATATTAGTTCGAGAATCTATGGTCTTATTATTTATTCCCGAGGCTGCTTCAGCTAGTTTTTGTTCTGCAAGTTCTCTTCTAGTGGGTGTTTTCTCTAGTAATAATTGGTTACTTCCACCCTCGGTTATACTTTCCTTTAGGTACTCAGTGTTCTTTTTATTATATTCACCTATACTTCCCTTATGACCTTCATACCCAGACAATAGTGTATTTACGGTAAAGGACCTTTTCAATACCAATACATCAAGAATTAGGAATGGTATTTTAGCAGCTGCACCTTCATAATCATGTTTAACAAACAGATCAACCGCAATATCATATCCACTATATCCGACTCCTACAATAGCACCAGCTTGAATAATGCTTATCGTAGTCACATATGCGACAAAATATGTTAACGAACCAATTAATGCTCCGACGATAAAACCTTTCCAAAAGGCTTTTATTTGTTCGTTATCATCACCGCCCATCGCCTTTACCATTGCGGTATTTATCGTGCCTGATATAACCCCCATGATGACAATGGTATCCGCATGGTTCAACACAGCCATAATACTTGTAGCTGCAATCTGACCAACTAATAGTCCACTATACCCGCTCGGTTCGCAGTACTTCACAGGATTAGCATTGCAGTAGAAATACCTATGCAGAGAAGCAGGTTCGTAGATATTTCATGCATAGCTATCCATTGATGCGAAGCTTGCCGTTGCCGGATCCATATATCTCGCTCTGAGATAGTATCAAACTCAACCGCAGGATCCATGTATTCACCAATGCCAATGCAAATGGATCAATCTTCGACACTATATTCATGATCAAGGAGTTCATTGTGAGCATCGAATCTGTATGATTCCTGTATTATTTATATTTATCCATAAAGCTCCAGCGAATCTTCAAATCCAAATTAGCTATGTGTACCGGAGGAACTCCTTTCTCCTCTCCAATTATATTCTTATCGATTTTTTTATTACCTATTACCAGTATTTCTGCCCATTCTGCAACTTCTTCTTTTGAATCATTACAAAGTGAGACATAACGAGTCGAACTGTACGAATTCTTGTATGGACTAAATATCAAATCCATAAATTCATAATTCTTGTCAATATCAAATTCTTCCACGCTCTCTGCCACAAAATCAAACAAAGATATAATAGGCTCTGACACATAATCAATTTCAGGAATTAACTGGCAGATTGGCCATTTAAATATTTCTGAAACATAAAAAAACAGATATTTTCCTTTGATGAATTCCTCAGATTTTCTAAAATCTATTATACTTTTCTCATCATCTTTATCCCCGCTCCATTCTACCGTCGGGTTTAAAAGTCTAATAGCAAGGATATCACCTTCTTTATACCTGGTCTTTGATCTAAGATATAATGGAGGCTTTTTAAATGTTTTCTCTTTTTGAGGTGTTAAGATTATATTCCTGATCTTTTTAAGCGTTTCCTCTTCATCCTCAAGAAAGTCATCAACCGAGTCAATAAATCTTAAAGCATTATCTTTAACAATATCCATCAAAATACCGCTCAAAGCTTGAAACTCGGCCATTACAACCCAATACCTGTATTCATCCATACCTCCGGCATACTCTTTATAATAGTGGTCATGTATGATACGGAAAGCTTCATCCTTCGGAACATTATATCCTAAAAGTATTTCATAATCCCCAATAATATCGTAGTATTCATCCGCATAATAATACCTTGCAACACTTCTCATATGTTCTTTCTACTCCTGCAATATCTTGTTCAATACACCCCTAAATCACTACACATTTGCTACGCACAAAGCTGATTGGCATAACAGCATTATTCATATTTATCCATAAAACTCCAGCGGATCATTAAATCTAAATTAGCTATATGTGCCAGAGGAACTCCGTTCCTCTCTCCAATTATACTCTTATCGATTTTTTTATTACCTATTACCTGTATTTCTGCCCATTCTGACAATTCATCTTTTGAAGCATTACAAAGTGAAACATAACGAGTCGTTCTATAAAAATTCTTGTATGGACTATCTATCAAATCCATAAAACTATAATTTTTATCAATTTCAAAATCTTCTATTCTCTCTGCAACAAAATCAAATAATGATATGATTGGTTCTGACATATAATCAATTTCCGGAATAAACCGACAAACAGGGCTATTAGATATTTCTGAAACATAAAAAAACACGTATTTCCCTTTAAGGAATTCCTGAGATTTTCTAAAATCCATTATACTTTTCTCATCATCTTTATCTCCGCCCCATTCCTTTATTGGTTTCAAAAACTTAATAGCAAGGATATCCCCTTCTTTATACTTGGTTTTCGATCTAAGATATAATGGAGGCTTTTTGAACTTCTTTTCTTTTTGAGGCGACAGTATTATATTTCTGATCTTTTTAAGCGTTTCTTCTTCGTCTTCAAGATAATCATCCATTGAGTCAATAAATCTTAAAGCATTGTTTTTAACACTCTCCATCAATATTCCACCCAATGCTTGAAACTCAGCCATTACAACCCAATACCTGTATTCATTTATACCGCCGGCATACTCTTTATAATAATGATCATGTATGATACGAAAAGCTTCATCCTTCGGGACATTATATCCTAATAGTATTTCATAATCCCCAATAATATCGTAATAATCATCCATGTAATAATCCCTTGCAACACTTCTCATAAAATCTGTACCTCCTTTGTTTTTTCAAACATATCAATAATCTCCCAACATATAATCTATAAACATCTTCACATCTTCGATTTTCAGAAGACTGGCAACTCTAGCTGTTTCTTTCTGTATTTCTTCATTATTTACGAGTCTTCCTTTTCCTATTTCATGTCGAACATTTCCCAATGCTTCTAAACCATATAAACATATCAGCGTGTTTTCGTAAACCATAGCCTCTGATTCAGTCAGACCAGTAGCAACTATGTACATTTTCCAAGGTGTACCATTTGTCTTTTTCTCCACCATTCTTGTTTTTCTGTTAAGTTTCTTTGGATCAAATGTCGAATGTTCGTAATACCTTTGACGTGGATCATTAGTTCTTCCAACATAGGATACTCTGTAACTATTCTCAGGATCACGTAATATATACACACTGCACCCTTTATACTTTTCATCTTTATCATATTCTTTTGCCATAGCCTCAACTCTTGCTCTGGCATCAGCAATATACTCCGGTAACTCATCTGCTTCACATAATAAAGACAGTAAATCAATAAAAGTCCTATCAATCCGACCTTCTATCGCTATCGAAATACAGTGTTTTACCAGTTCTTCGTTACATATACTACCAAATTCTACAACAGCCTTAGCCCTTATCAGCCTTAACAGTCCAAGGCCTATCCTCATTATTGTAGCATTATGAACAGCCTCAACAGATTCACATTCTCCTTGAATTGCTGATGTTCCAGCCGCCTCAGCAACCGAATAATGTCCGCTCGGGTCGCAGTACTTCACAGGATTAGCGTTTGCATAGAGATATCTGTGCAGAGAAGCAGGTTCGTAGATGTTTCCTGCGTAGCTGTCCATTGATGTGAAGGTTGCCGTTGCAGGGTCCATATATCTCGCTCTGAGATAATAGAGACCGGTTTCGGAATCCATGTATTCACCGGTATAATAATAGCCATCGGTAACAACACCGGTAAAGTCAAGCATCTCACCATATGCACTATATCTGTACGAAGATATTGCTGACGCAGAATCATCAAGAAGTATTCTGACATCATTATGACCATCAAGGATGTAGTACAGATCAGCATCTGTCGACTGATTAAATCTTGTGCTGTTGATCAGTTCAAATCCTACAGTATAGCTTGTGTTAACCCTTCCAGTATTATCTGTTTCTACAAGTGTCTGAGCATACTCTGTAAGAGTATCGGAAACATACATGACAGTTTTTGAGTAAGAATCATTCTGTAAGGTCTTACTTCTCCTCACACCTTCAGCATCATACGTATAGCTGTATCTCGCTGTTCCGTCAGTGAAACCTGTCATACGATTGTAGAGATCAAATGTGTAATCGCACGTCTTCTCTCCGGACTCAGTTCTTACAAGGTTACCGTTACCATCATAGATATAAGCAGTCTCCGATACCGAACCGTCAGTGTTTACTGTTCTCTCGCTTACAAGCTGGTTAAGCTCATTATAATCATATTCAGTTGTAATACCGTTAACAGTCTTGGAAGCCCTGCTGCCGACACGGTCATATGTGTATTGTATATCAGTAACTGTTTCCTCGCCAGACTTTTTCTCGATGATATTCTCGGATACAAGTCTGCCACAGCTATCGTATGAATACTCTGTTTCAATCGTCGTTCCGTCAGGATAAGATTCACTGACGGCCGTCCTCTCTCCACCTGTTGTTGTGTACTCATACCGGGCTATAAGGTTCTGATTCTTATCTGTTACCTTCTCAACCTTAAGCCTGTTACACTCATCGTAGGTATAGGTAAGAGTCACTCCATTCGCATAGGTTGCTGTACTTCTGTTACCGTTTTCATCATAAGTATAGACAGTTGCCTTGCCGTCATGGCTGATGACTCTTGTCAGCCTGTCCATGGAATCATATTCATAACCTGTTGTGAGTGTTGTTCCGGCACTTGATACACTTACTTCACTGCAGCGACCATATCTGTCATAATCGTAAGAAACCGTCTGACCGTTATCGTAAGTTTTGGAAATCACATATCCGTAGTCATCGTATATGTATGAAACGCTTGAGGTTGTTGCATGAGAACCGGTACTTCTTTCTATAACCTCCGTCACTCTTCCGTACTCATCATATGTGCATTCGGTGGTTGCACTTACTTCTGCTCCGTTTTTCACACCGGTCTTTGTTACAGAAACCGGCCTGCCAAGAGTGTCATAATCATAAATTGTTACAGAACCGTCAGGATCTGTCGTACTTGTAACGTAGCCGTGGATATCATATTCTACTGTACTCTCAGAACCGTCCGGAAGTGTGGTCCTTATTACCCTCTGATGATCGTCATATTCATAACGTGTTACTCTTCTGTTGGCATCCTTAAAGGACAGGAGGTTTCCTGTCTTATCGTAAGTATATTCCGTAACGGAACCGTCAGGCTGTTTTACTGAAATGAGTCTGTCAGAACCGTCGTAGTTGTATTCTGTCCTGTTACCTGCTGTATCGATCTTTGCTGTCACACGTCCTCTGACATCAAGTTCGATTGAAGCCGAGGTTTCGTCAGGGTAGATCACCTTAACACGTTCACCCTTGGTGTTGTATTCATAACGTGTTATGTTACCCTTTGCATCTGTTACAGATGTGAGAAGAGATCTGGAATCATATGCAAAGAATGTTGTATTTCCGTCATTATCGGTTACTTCAGTATTCCTGTTCAGACTGTCATACTTATAACTGATCTTAGCACCTGTAGCGTAAGTAACAGCTGTGAGGTTATAGTTTCTGTCATAATCGTAGAGAGTGTCATTGCCTCTGGCGTCATGTATCTTCTTCAGGTTTCCGACCTTATCGTAAGTATACTCCGCAGTGTTACCGGCTCTGCCGGTTGCGCCCGTCAGATTACCCTCTGCATCATAGACAAAACTTTCACTTGTTCCATCCGGATAAGTGATCTTTGTTGTATTGCCAAGCTTATCATATTCATAGGACGTTCTTCTGCCCTCAGAATCAATGAGCGCAACTACTCTTCCGAGGATGTCTCGCTCAACTGTACTGATATTTCCATCCGGATCCTCAGTACTGATAAGTTCACCCGCAGTATTATAGTTGTATTTAATTGTTCGTGTCACTTCACCCTCTGATGTGACAACGTTATAGGTTTCGGTAAGCTTATGCCCATCGCTGTCATAGGTATATTCAACCTTATTGCCGGAAGCATCTGTTGTTGAAATTACCTTGCCTTCGGCATCATACTCCGAAGACATAACCTTGCCGATTTCATCAGTTATACTCTTGACATTGCCGTCAGTATCTCTTTCGTAACTGATCCTGCTTCCATCAACATCAGTTGTCTCGGTGATGTTTCCTTTATCATCATAGCTAATGCTCATTACTGCATCATCAACAGTAACAAGTTTTACCGGTCTGTTCTGTGCATTATATTCAATTGAAATACTGTTTCCCTCAGCATCAGTTACTGATATAAGGTTTCCTGACGCATCATAAGAGGATGTTGTGACATTACCCTCCGCATCCTTATATGTGAGCACGTTTCCGTATTGATCATAGGTGGAGTTTGTTGTGTTTCCGTTAGCATCTGTTGTCGAGAGGATATTTCCATTATCATCATAAACATAGAGAGTACTATTACCGAGCCTGTCAGTGATCAGTTCTTCACGTCCATCGATATCATGGCTATACTCTATTCTGTTACCATCTGCATCTATGGTTGCTATGAGACGTCCTGCATCATCATATTCATTTCTTGATACTTCTTTGCCATCAGGGCCAATGATGGAGATAAGGTTATGGTCATTATCGTAGGTAAACTTTACTGTTCTGTCAGTAGTGTCAGTTACTTCTGACAGATTACCATTTTCATCATATGTATAGCTTACCGTTTTCCCATCACTATTCAAGGCAGATGCGATCCTGTCGCTGCTATCTCTGACAAATGTTATACCCGTACCATCCGCTGTGTGATAGCCATTTCTGTCAACATCAACAGCACGGCCGTCGCTATCCTCTATACGATATAGTCCCAGTGTTTTATTTAAATAATATGATGTACCATTTTCATCTGTAAGTTTATAGTTTATTCCCTCATAGATTTCATCATCCAGGAATACCACCTGGCCACCTTCATAAAAGGCAGTAGTATCTTCAACGATCTCAAGCTTAACGCTCGGATCAGTTATACACCTGTATCCGAAGCTCACCTCATCCACAGGCGTCAGTGCGCTGACTCCATTATTAATAACAAGTGAAAATCTGTCACTTGTTCCATCACCATAGAGAATGGTCACGTCATGATTTACAGTTTCATACATACGATATGTAAGCCTGAATGCTGATCCGGATACATTCATATTATAGCCATCTGTTATCGGATAATTCTCAATGACCTGCATTCCGGAAAGGCCGAGGCTCCAACCATACCCAAAGTCTCCGCATTTCTTGTCCCTGCTGTCGTAGATCCTGTTGACACTGATCCTGGCTTTGCCGATATTATCTGTAAGATCAGTAAAACCGATGTGCATGTTTCCGACCTTCAGGTTACCTTCAACCATATAGTATCTTGAAACACGTCTGATATTTCCACCCTTATCACGAGCCGTAAGTCTAACTTCATATTTTCCATTCATAAGAAGTGTTGTGTCAAAGGTTCCAAGGCTACCATTCTTTACAGCGTCAGAGCCTTCACCTATTTTGATATAAGAATCAGCATCCGTCTCTTTATACTCAAGAGTCCATGAATAAAGCTCTGTCTCATCATATGCAGAACCGGTTATCTCAGTTGGAGTCGTAAGTATTGTGTTATTGTCAGGTGAATCTATATGAACATAAGGTGATGTCCTGTCGTCAGGATTTTCAATTATATGCTCATCTTCCTGTCCGTTGTTACCACCTTCACCATTACCATTTTCATCGTTTCCGTTTTCTTCACTATTACCCTGCTCATCACTTCCATTGTTACTGTTTTCATCCTGACCTTTGTCATCAGTTTCAGCTTCTGTTACATTTGAAGCATCGGTAAGGATAACAACCAATTCCCTTTCTCTTTCATATTCAAATTCAGCACGACAACTAACGCTGTTACCGGCTTTATCGGTAACAACGAGTTTAACTTCATATTTATCCTCTTCAAGATTTACAGTATCTATAGTTCCAAGAAGGCTGTCGGTCACATCATTCTCACCCGTCGATATGGTGATCCAGTCTG
Organism: uncultured Lachnospiraceae bacterium; assembly: GCA_946544235.1. Taxonomy (GTDB): domain Bacteria; phylum Bacillota; class Clostridia; order Lachnospirales; family Lachnospiraceae; genus Eubacterium_Q. Next base: position 27,942 of record CAMNMC010000087.1, read on the forward strand.
TGTTCTGTGTCTGTCCACCGTTTAGACCTGCATCCTGAGGTGTTGACTGTTCCACTGCATCCGACGATTCATTGATTTCATTATCTGTATATGCTCTGTAATAAAGGGAATAATCCTTAAGGTAACCCTCTGCATCTGCACTTCCTGTTATTTCAATTTTCTCTTTGTCATCGCTCAGTTTTATCTCAGATATCTCACCGGAAATCGTATAATACACCTTTGTTGTATCAGTAATATAATATGGCGCATCATTTACAAAGAGATACATCTCAACGGTCTGATCTGAACCATCTTTATTTACAGTAAGACGGATAGTATGTAGTCCGGCACTGACATTTCTTATCACTATACTGTTATTGTTTGAATCTATATGTATATCGTCTTCCGGATTGTTCTCTTCAAGATCGTCGACCTCTTGATTCTCTTCTTCGATGTTTCCTGATTCATTCCCATTACCAGATTCATCATTACCTTCTAAGACACATCCTATTATCTCATATGTATCTTCAACAAAGAGCGTAACATCATCCCCGGCAAAATAAGTATCCTTATCAAACCATGTACTTACAGAAGGCGCATCACTATACACCTTGAATCTGACTTCTCTGACAAATGTATTTCCAATCTCATTTGTTAGATATATGCAGATAAAATGATCTCCGGCAGCTAAATCGCCTATTCTGAAGGTTCCTGTCTCAAAAAGCGTGGAAATATTCATACCATCATATATCAGTCTGACGGTACCATCATCTTCACTAATATCTGTCGTTATAAAGACATTGTCTCCTGCGACATAAGAAGTCTTGTCAAGGCTCATATTAAATACAGGATACTTTACAAGGCTGTCAATAAGTTTGTTTACAGGTGCATAGTCTGTTTTCTCAGTTGCATTTACTGTTTTTTCTGCATAGATCTGCGGAGCATCATTATAGTATGCTGTTATCTTATGAGCTCCGCTTTTGTTCTGCACTAAGTCAACATGCGAACTGATACCATGCTGGTCTGCCGATGAATCGTCTGTATCACTTTCATCAGCTGATGCTATGTCATCAGCTATTTTGTTGCCAGATGCATTATCTATAGTTTTACCGTCCAGCTTCCATATGAGCTCACCTTTGTTAGGTTTCGTAGTAACAAGAACAAGGTCATATCCTGCTGACTCATTTACGCCTACACTATCACTACCTATTATCTCACCGATAACTTTTTCCTTTGTACTCTGCTCAGAAATCTGTTTTGTATTTGCCCCAAGAGTAATACTATCAACAACAGGAGTTCCACCATTATTCGAGCTTACGAGCCTTGCAACGAGTACCAAATATTGTCCGGCGATGTCTCCGGCTTTAACATCAGTCTCATCAGTTGTAATATTTGTAAATATAGTTTCAGTGTTTTCAGCCGCAGCAAAAACAGCATCCGCCTCTTCCAGATCATTGGTAGCGTATGCATATAATTCAATATCACTGTTACCTTCATATAAAGCTTTCAGGTCAAAATAAGTCCATACCGCATCCTGCTGTTTTGAATCTATAACAGCAGTCCAAAGTCCCTCATTAGCAAACTTATCTCTTGAAAAACTGATATCCTTAAGCTTCTCACAGCAGACCTTATTATCTTCAACATAATATACATTGATATCCTTGATCAGAGTATCAAACAGCTTTTCCTCTGAAACCTCAACCGGAAGAGAAAGTTGAGCCTCCTCCGTAAGATCAGCTACCCAGACGATCGTTTTTTCTCCTGATGCATCGCTATAGATCTTTACATCATCTCGTCCGGTAAATGACTCACTTATTTCAGCCGCATCATCAACCGTCATCCTGACTATTGCAGACCTGTTCTCAGAGACACCGCTATCGTCAATATAATCCCACTCGCAGACAAAGGCATGTTTATCAGTCTCGTCGCCGACTCCGTCATCCCATTTACCGTCAGCATACATATATGCATAATTCTGATTCGGGAAGATGCTCAGTCCGTCATTCGGTTCACCGAAGTTCCAGTTTGTGTATGTACTGTCAGAACCATTTATCCACAGCCATCTGCCTTCGTTCACTTCATCCGTATATCCTAAGGCAGTATACTGACTACTGCTGTTATATCTGATAAGATCACATACATATGCATTCTCATAAGCATCATCTATAACAACCAGGTGACCACCAAGAGACTCACAAAACTCCTCAGCATCCTTCCATGTCATTTCATCTTCATATACTGCATAAGTATGATTCTTTCTGAAGGAATAAGCAGCTTTTTCTGAAATAGAGCCTGAAAGATTTATAGACAGCGTTCCCCTGATCATGTTTTCTATTATTTCATCATTCTCGTCCGTCGATACGATTTCACCTTCAAACGCTTCAGTTGCTGTAATATTTCCAAACGAATAATCTTCATTAAAACTAATGTCTCCGCTCAGGTCTTTCCGATCACTTAATACCAGTCCGGCAGGTGATTCATCAAGACTACGACCATATATCGAGTCATCTGTTATATCAACTGATTTGAAGTCTGATTTTATTACGGATTCAGAAGCATCTGAAAAATCCCCCTTTGAATCTATTTTGATAAATATCTCATGTTCAAGGATCTCAATGTCACCGATACTGTCAAAATCATGATTGCCTGAGTTTATCTCTATCAGTGTTCCGTTTATGACTATCTTCTTCGCAATGATACGACCTTCCAGATGAAACTTATTTGCATTAACATATACTGTTCCGGCAGGTGCATAAAGAACAGCGGAAAGATTTATATCTCCGCCATTAAGAGTTATATCTCCTGTTTCTGATGCAATAAACGGAGGGGTATTTACCGTGTCAGTCCCGTCCTTATCATTGTCGGCTGATGCATCTCCGCTCGTGGCGATTTGGTCTGAAGAATTACCAGAAGATGCATCACCACTAGTTGCAAACTGGTCAGAAGCATTATCAGAAGAAACATCTCCGTTAATAGCAATCTGCTCATAATTATCTGCAGAAGCAACATTATATGTAATACCGCCTGATGCTGCTATTATTCCCTTTGTTGATACTCTGCTTCCATCAAGCGCAAGGTTTCCATCAACAAATATATTTTTATCAAGTTTTATCTCTTCTGCGCCATAGGTTTTATCTCCGGAGAATACGAGCCATTTATCGT
>CAMNMC010000088.1 GCA_946544235.1 uncultured Lachnospiraceae bacterium
TCAAGCCACAGAATGGTCCCGTACCACAGCAGATTCCGAATTTCCAGCCGAGACCGACAGGTGCGGCAGGAAATGATGCGAATAAAAACATAGCACCGGGACCTGTACCGCAGGGTGCAAAACCGGGAGCTCTTGTTGGACCTGCACCAAATGCGCCGGCACAGATGCCGGGAGCTATTCCTCCGGCAGGTATGCCTTCAAAGAAAGCTAAAAAAGTTAAGGCACCTAAAGCACCTAAAGAGGGCAAAGAAGACAGTCTTCCGGGTGAAGGCGGAAAGGGCGTTAAGATATTTGGACTTGTTTCAATGTTCCTTGCCATAGCAGGAATTGTCACGGCCGGAGTACTTCTCGCTCTCAATCTGTTCTTTTCTGATTATACGAAGAATTATAAGGATGCTGCCAAGAATGGCATTCAGACCGAAACAAGTGTAAACACTGATGATTCCGGAGCGGATCAGGACAGCTCTGAAGACGAACCGGATGACAGTGATTCATCGGATGAGAATTAGGAAGGGGGGACTGTGAGATGAAAAAGAGTAAAAAATGGCTGGTTATCGGCATAGTTTCGCTGGTTCTCTTTGCTGCAGCTGCAGTATGTTCCTTCCTGTTTATCCTTCCGATGATGCAGAAGAATAAATATTTTGACTATATCAAGAAGGGCGACGTCAAATTGGCGGGCGATGCCCAGGATATAATGGATAAGCTCTCTGACAGCGATAAGAAGTCTGCCATAGAGATGACAAAGGACCTTATCGTCAAGGAAACAAATAACTACCTCAGCGGAAAGAAGGATTATAACAGTCTTAAAAATATCCTTATAACAGTTGAAAATATCAAGGACTGCTGGGGAATGTCTGCAGAATGCTTTGCTGCAGCAAATAAGGTTGAGCTTGAGAAGATTTATGATGAACTGGTAACTCTTTCAAGCGGTTCGTCTGAGTATAATGATAAGAAGGCGCAGTTTAAGGAAGTATTTAATATTTCTGTTGAAAATACCGATCCGGAATCTGCAGAATCTGTAATAGATTATCTTTCTTACTATGAGCAGGATGTTCAGCTCGCCTATATCAATTCGATAAAGGATATGCTTGAGACAAAGCTTAAGACAACCTATGATGCTTATAAGGCAGGAAGTGTTTCTGAGACACAGCTTACTTCTGAAGCAGACATCATGATAGACGTTGTTTATGCAAATTATTTTAACAGCGGACTTGCATATGATATCAAGGATGAACTAAAGGTTGTCAAGGAGATCAAGGACAGCATCAGTGATATCGAGTCAACCATCAGTAATAAGGATTATAACGCTGCAATCAATAAATGTAAGGACGCTGCTTCAAAATACGGCAGCAACCAGTATTATGCAGAGTTTAAGTCTCAGGTTGACGATCTTCAGAAGAAGGCTTATGACGAAGGTCTTACTTATTATAAGTCTAAATTTGATGAATTCATAAATGCCAAGGATAAGGACAACGCGCAGGCGCTGTATGATCAGATCAAGGATAACTTCGGTTCTGAGTTTAATATTGATGAGATCCTTGGAGGCATGAGGCCTGAGTGGGCTGATATGTATATCAAGCTTCTTGATAACTATGAATCTGTTATCAAGCAGTGTATGGCCACAAAGACTGATATGAGCAAGTATATTTCACTTATTGCTGATGATTATGAGAAGCCTGTTGATTATCTTATTGCTGATCTTGACGGAGACAAGACACCTGAGATCGTCATTATGAGTGATAAGCTCAGCCACATCTTCTCATATAAGGACGGACAGGTTGTTTACATTGCAACTACAGGTATTCTTGCAACAACAGCTACTCAGGGTACTTATGTTACAGCCTATGTTACATCCGGAAAAGACGAAAAGGGTAATGATTATGCTTCTGAAAACTATGTTGAGTTTTCTTTTGCAAAATCTAAGATCAAAGTCCTTTCTCATGCGTATGGCTACGCGGATGCAACAGGAAAGAGTACATATTCCGTTAACGGTAAAGATGCCGACAGGGATAAATTTATAGAAGTCGGACAGTCTATCATAGATAAAGCTGCAGGCGATTTCCAGGTTACAGGCAGACTTGATGAGGACTATGAAACAGTTATTAGTAATTATAAAGAATAACATAGTATCATTTATACTTCTCACGGCTGGGGCGGTTATTGCCGCCTTCAGCCTTGAGGAGTTTTTAGTGCCAAATAATATTTTCGACGGAGGCATCACCGGTGTCAGTATGATCATCGGTAACTCGTCAAAGATTCCACTGGCGGCACTTATCGCCGCAATCAATATCCCTTTTCTTTTTGTTGCGCTTAAAAAGCTCGGAAAAAAATTCATTCTCCGTGCTGCATATGCAATGATCCTTTTTGCTGTGATGACGAAAGTTTTTGACGATTTTCGCGATGCGACGGAAGACCTTCTTCTTGCTACGGTCTTCGGAGGAGTCATCCTCGGTGTGGGAGTCGGCCTTGTTCTAAGGGCAGGCGGATGCCTTGACGGAACCGAGATAGTCGGTATCATGGTGAACAGGAAGACAAATATTTCCGTCGGAAATATAGTGCTTGCGATAAACGTGATCATCTACATAGTTGCCGGAGCAATGTTCGGAGTAGACAGAGGCATGTATTCCATGCTGATGTATTTTATAACCTCCAAGGTTATCGATATTGTAGAAATCGGCTGGGAGCAGGCGAAGGCGATAATGATCATCACCGATGATGGTGAAACTATTGCCGAGGGACTTCATACGAACTTTGGTCGTACCGTAACCTTTATCAGAGGCGAGGGCCTGATCAGCGGAACGGAAAAGGATATACTTTACTGCGTTGTTACGAGAGCAGAGATATTTGAAATTAGAAAATTTATTAATTCGCTGGACGTAAATGCATTTACGACCATAACGGATGTTTCCGAGATCATTGGAAGAAATGTAAAGCAGAAGCCGAAGGCGGTTAGTGCTGAAAAAAGTGTTGATCCTGAGACCGAGATAAAGTGATGCTCTGAAAGGACAACCTCTGGCACTGTTAAGACAGTGAATTAATATATTGAACGAAAAAACAATAGATATTAAATGGATTGATAAATAGTCCGGTAAACGGACAGAAAAGCTTGATGGCAGAAGGTTGCGACTTCAGATGCGAGGTATGGCAGATATGGAACTGAGCGGATTCTTCAAAAAACAATCAGAATTATATAATACAGGCAGGATAGCAGAGATACCGGCCTTCTTTGATGAATGGCTGGATAAGACCGACGCGGAAGGCGACAAGGGCGCGAGAGTTACCATTTTAAATGAAATGATGGGCTTTTACCGTGAAAAAAGTCTTCATGATAAAGCTGTTTCCTGTGGAGAAGAGGCGGCCCGCCTTATGCAGGAAATGAATATGGCAGGGACGATTCCTTACGCCATGACACTGCTTAATGCTGCCACGGTTTATCGTGCTGCCGGCAAATATCAGGAGTCTGCAGAGAGATATGCAGAGGTTTTTGCAATATTTCATGAGCAGCTGAGTCCCGGCGATTTTAAATTTGCAGAGGCAAATAATAACGTTGCGCTTCTCTATCAGGAGCTTGGACGTTTTGATAAGGCAGTAGAAGCGTTGGAGAGGGCTCTGGCCATATGCAGAGATACTCCGCATAAGGAGTTTGAAACAGCTGTTACGCTGGCAAACCTTGGTAACTGCGAGATAGAAGAAGGTGAGCTCGGCGCTGCTATAGTCGATCTGACCGAGGCGGTCGAGATTTTCACTGATGAAGAGGCGAGCGACACTCACCATGCTGCAGCCATAACAGGACTTGCGGATGTGGATGCGAGGCTCGGAAGGATTGAAAGAGCGAAGGACGGCTATCTTCGTGCGATGAAGATGGTTGAAGAATATATCGGCAGGAACGACGATTACAGAAGGATTGAGGAAAAATATAATTCACTGAAGGATCATGAAGCTGAGAGTTCCGACGATATACAGGATATGAAACATGATAATATTATCGATCCGGATGGACAAAATGACAGTGCTTCAAAAATGGTCTCCGGAACAGATAGTGACAATAAGTCGGAGGGAAAAGCAGCTTCCGGATTCGGATTGCGGCTTGCGAGACATTTCTATGATACTCTCGGAAGAGAAATGATAGAGACAAAGTTTTCGGAGTATGCCGGACGTATAGCAGTCGGCAAGGTCGGATCGGGTTCTGAATGCTTTGGCTTCGACGACAGTCTGTCAAGAGATCATGATTTTGGTCCGGGCTTTTCAATGTGGCTCACTGATAAGGATTATGAGAAAATTGGTGAGGCACTTTCAAAAGAATATAATATAATATTTGAAAGATATATTAACGAAAAGATCTACGAACAGCTTCCGGAGTATAGCGTAAGAAAAACTGACGAAATACCGGATGGTGGGGCAGAGATACAGAGCAGCTATCGTAATGAACGTGCTGCGAAGAGAACCGGGGTCAGGAGGATTTCGGAGTTTTATGAAGAACATACCGGTTTTCCGGAGGGACCGCAAAAGGACGGAGATTATCTTGTCTGTGAAGAATCGGGACTTGCGGCAGCCGTGAACGGAGAGGTTTACATCGACGATCTCGGTGTATTCACCGGAATAAGAGAGAGGCTGAGGCGGCATTATCCGGAATATGTCAGATTTCTGAAAATAGCAAATCTCACAACCATGCTCGGACGTGAAGGTCAGTACAATCTGAAGAGAGTTTCCGAAAGAGGAGATTATACCACGGCCGGACTTATGAGAGCTGACGCGGTAAAGGATGCATTGCAGCTCATTTATCTCCTTAATAATACCTATGCACCTCATGAAAAGTGGCTGAGGAAAGGAATTGATGATCTGACACATATTTCCTACCTCGGAAGACTGATAGATGATATAATGCTTATCGGAATAACCGATACGGGTAAACTGGTTAGATATATGGAGAAGCTGTGCTTCACCGTGCTCAGGGAGATCAAGGATCAGGGCATAGTCTGGGGCGACAGTACATTTCTGCCGGATTATGCGGGAGCCTTCCAGCGCAAGGCAGAAATATACATGATGGATGTTCCGCATCTGGCCGAAGAGGTTGCAAGAGTGGAATTCAGGGCGTTTGACGCTGTTAACAATGTTGGTGGCAGGGCGGAATGCCAGAACAACTGGCCGACCTTCCGTATCATGCGCATGAGTCAGTATCTGACCTGGACCAAAGAGATGCTGGTGCAGTATATCACTGATTTCGAGGGCGTTATCGCTGAAGGAAGAAACATGATAACCGAGAAATACGGTTACATGATGGAAACGACGGCTCCTGAGGAATTTAAACGCATCAGGGATAAGCTTCCGCCGGTGCCGGAGAATAAAAAAGCTCTTGTTCGGGAGCTGACAAGGATCGAGACCGGATGGATGGAGGAATTCGCTGCAAAGTATCCTCGGCTTTCACAGAATGCAAGGCTTATCCATACCTCAGACGACTGGGGCTGGGATACCTCTTCGGAAACCTACCAGAGAGGCGAACTGTATTCCTACAGCGACAAGATGCTTCTGATGTACGGCAGATTCGTAGCCGCTCTTGTGAGAGAGGGTATCAATCTTACGATAAGGATCATGGAAAATACTGTTAAGATGTATGGCTACGGCAGTCTTGAGGAAGCGGAAGAGAAAATGAAGTAATTATATGACGGTTAATGGTTTAAACAGGCGGTAATAGGTTTAGAGTAATAACAGGGAAAAGAGCTATGTTACATTTAATCTACATGGGAATCAGCTTTGTTTCAGCAGTTATGTATGCGCTGGCAAGGCATTTATTTAAGAAAATATCAGGATATTTCATAGTTGCGGGAATGACGATAAGCGGATACATCGCGTTGTTCGCACTTCATGTTGCAATATTTGCACTGGTCGGAGCGACCATCAATGAGAAGAAACTTCCGAAGAGTATACATACCTTCTACAGGTGGTTCGGACTTCTCACACTCAAGGTTTTTGTGGACAGCTTCAGATTCAGGATAAGGATCAGCGGAAAGGAAAAGCTCCCTGATGAAAACTTCCTGATCGTCAGCAATCACAGATCCATGTTTGATCCGCTTATAGGTATTACAAGACTTAAGGATCATGATATGGCTTATATTTCGAAGGAAGAGAATCTGAGGATTCCTTTCGTCGGAAGGTATATGAAGGCTGTCGGCTGTCTCGATATTGACAGGGAAAATACGAGAAATGCCGTGAAGACCATCAATAAAGCGGCCGAGTATATAAAAACCGGTCATTGCAACCTCGGAATCTATCCGGAGGGTATGGTGAATAAAAATGAAGAGCCTCTGCTTCCGTTCAGGGCGGGAGCCTTCAAGATTGCCAAGAAGGCACATTGTCCTGTGGCTGTCATGACCATAAAGAATTCAAATAAGGTTTTCAGAAGGTTCATGTTCAAGAGGATAAAGGTTGATATCGAGATCCTCGGCGTAATTCCTGCAGAGGATGTTGAAAAGCTTTCAACACAGGAAATCAGCGACAGAGCATATGATATGATGTATGAGAATCTGAAGGCTGCGTAGAAAAAGTTGTGGAGGAATATAGATAATGAACACAAAGAATCTTGAGAAGATTATCTTCAAGAAGACAAAGAAGTCCAGATTTTGGGGCGGAATCGCAATATTTATCCTGGGACTCGGACTTATGGCAATCGGCGGAAGGATATTTATCGGTTATATGACCGCAAGCAAGGAACTGACAAAGTGTACTGCTTCAGATGTCGATAACGGATATTATAAGTTTACGGATGTATGGTCAGTTGTTGGCGAATATGGTTATGACAACAAGGGTACAGGATATGTACTCTGGGTAATAAATGAAGAGGATCCGGACAAGAGCTTTTTCATGGGAATGTATTTCAGTGAGAAGGATGTTCCAACAGCTGAAAAAGCATCTGCTGCATTCTGGGATGCTTATGATAATTATACTCAGAGTACGGTTTATCTTTCGGGTGCCGGACGTGTCCGTGATATGAGAAGTGACGAGAAGAGTGCTTTTCAGGATGCAATGCATGCGCTTTATGGCGATAACAGCTATGTATCAAATGCAGTTTATAAAACTCTCGAGTATAAGGCTTTCCCAAGACAGATGAGTTTCAGGGACTGGCTTATGGTTGTTCTTGGCGCATTCCTCGCTGTCTGTGGTGTGATCATAATCATTACCATGGGAGGCGGAAAGTCAAAGAAGCAGATACTTGACAAGGTTGTATTATCAGGAATAAATCCTGATCAGCTTGCAAGCGAGATCACCTTCGGTAAGAAATACGGCAACATCATCATAACTCAGAATGCGGTATTTCGTGAAGGATTTACACCGCTCCTTATCTTCTTTAAGGATATGATATGGTGTCATGGCAAGGTTACAACCACTAAGAACAAGGCTTTTGGTGTTGCAACAGTAAGTACGACCAAGACCTATGCGGTTAATTTTGTCGATAAAAACAACAAGACATCAACGATGATGGTCAAGAATCCTTCACAGCAGGATCAAATCATTACAGCTGTTCATGAGGCTGCACCATATGTTATATGCGGATATAATGAAGATATTGCTATGGCTGCCCAGAAAAATTTCAGGGATCTCGTCAATGCGGTTGAACACAGGAAATATGAGCTTGAGCATCCACAGCCTGAACCACAGAAGGAACAGTACATCTTTGATCAGACTACTACTGAGCCTGTTCCTGACAAGATCAAATTCACACCGGGCAGCTACGGCCTTCAGGACAGCGCACCTTCTGAACAGCAGAAACCACTGGGATATGATAATTCATCAACACAGACATCACTTGGATATGGAAACAACAATGTGCAGGAATCGGACAGTCAGTCTCTGAATATCGACATTCCGGGAAGCTTTGATTCATCATCACTAGGAGACGTATCCGGTTTATCGAACACAAATGACTATACAGATGGAATACTATAATTTATTGGTTCCATGATTCTGCAGATTATATTTGTAGAGTATAATTATTGTTTTATTGCACGCCCCGCCGTCTAAGCGGGGCGTGTATAATATTTAGACGAGAAAATAAAAAAAACTTGAAGTATTAATGACCTTTATTGTATAATGCTAATTTGTTGAATAATAATTGACTATAAACCGAAAATAATAGCATTAAGCGAATTTATAAGGGAGTATTTGGAAATGTACAAGATTCTTACAAAGAAGGCTCTCAACCCGACGGTTACACTCATGGAAGTTGAAGCACCGCTGGTTGCAAGAAAGGCTGAGCCTGGCCAGTTTATAATTCTCCGCGCTACGGAGGATGGAGAAAGAATTCCTCTCACAATAGCAGGTTATGATCGCGAGAAGGGTTCCGTAACTATCATCTTCCAGATCGTCGGAGGAGCAACAGAGACTCTTAACAGCCTTGAAGAGGGTGGATTTATTCATGATTTTGTAGGTCCTCTCGGTAAAGCAACTGAGGTTGAAGGACTTAAGAAGGTTGCAGTTGTCGGAGGCGGCGTTGGCTGTGCTATCGCATATCCTATTGCCAAGAAGCTTCATGAGATTGGCTGCGAGGTTCATTCAATCGTAGGCTTCAGAAATAAGGATCTTATTATCCTTGAAGATGAGTTCAAGGCAGCAAGTGATAAGTATGTTCTTATGACAGATGACGGAACTGCAGGTGAGAAGGGTCTTGTTACACAGGCTCTCGAGAAGCTTATCGAGTCAGGTGAGGAGTATGATGAGGTTATCACCATTGGACCGCTTATCATGATGAAATTCGTTGTTGCAGTTACTAAGAAATACAATGTTAAGACCATCGTCAGCATGAATCCTATCATGGTTGACGGTACAGGTATGTGCGGCGGCTGCCGTCTTACAGTTGGCGGAAAGACCAAGTTCGCTTGTGTTGATGGTCCTGACTTTGATGGTTTTGAGGTTGATTTTGACGAGGCAATGGCACGTTCTGCTACTTACAGACCATTTGAACAGAAGGCTCGTGAAGAAGCCTGCAACTTACTTAAAATGGAGGTGAAGTAGAGATGCCTAATATGTCTATGGAAAAACATAAGATGCCATCACAGGAGCCTGATATAAGAAACAAGAATTTTGATGAAGTTGCTCTCGGCTATACAGCAGAAATGGCAATCGAAGAGGCAGAGAGATGCCTTCACTGTAAGCACAGACCTTGTGTTTCAGGCTGTCCTGTACAGGTAGATATTCCTGAGTTTATCGAGGAAGTAAAGAACGGAAGATTTGAGGAAGCTTATCAGATAATTGCTCGTTCAAGCTCTCTTCCTGCAGTATGCGGACGTGTATGTCCACAGGAAACACAGTGTGAGCAGAAGTGCGTAAGAGGTATCAAGGGTGAGCCTGTTGCTATCGGACGTCTTGAGAGATTCGTAGCTGATTATCACAATGCACACGTTACAGAAGCACCTGCAAAGCCGGCTTCAAACGGACATAAGGTTGCTATCATCGGTTCAGGTCCTTCAGGACTTGCCTGCGCCGGAGATCTTGCAAAGAAGGGCTACGAAGTAACTATTTACGAAGCGCTTCACCTTGCAGGCGGCGTTCTTGCTTACGGTATTCCTGAGTTCAGACTTCCAAAGTCTATCGTTCAGAAGGAAATCGACGGACTTAAGGCGCTTGGTGTAAAGATCGAGACAAATGTTGTTATCGGCAAGACTATTTCAATCGATGAACTTAAGGAAGAGTTTGGTTATGAAACTGTATTTATCGGTTCAGGTGCCGGACTTCCTAAGTTTATGAATATACCTGGTGAGAACCTTAACGGTGTTTATTCAGCAAACGAGTTCCTTACAAGAATAAACCTCATGAAGGCTTACCTTGATGAGTCGAAGACTCCTATCATGCATCCTAAGAAGGCAGTTATCGTCGGTGGCGGAAATGTTGCCATGGATGCTGCAAGATGTGCCAAGAGACTTGGTGCAGATGTTACTATCGTATACAGAAGAACCAAGGACGAGCTTCCTGCAAGAGCAGAAGAGGTTGAACATGCAGAGGAAGAAGGAATCAAGTTTGCATTCCTTAACAGCCCTGTAGAGGTTGTGGGCGAGAACGGATGGGTTAAGAGCATTAAGTGCCAGCAGATGGAGCTTTCTGAGCCTGATGAGTCAGGCAGAAGAAGACCTGTTCCTGTTGAGGGAGTAATAAATGAGATCGAGTGTGACTGTATGATCATGTCTATCGGTACATCTCCAAATCCACTTATAAAGTCTACAACAAAAGGACTTGACACACAGAAGTGGGGCGGTATCATTGCTGATGAAGTGACAGGACTTACTTCAAGAGAGGGCGTATATGCCGGTGGTGATGCAGTAACAGGTGCTGCAACAGTTATCCTTGCCATGGGTGCCGGTAAGGCAGCTGCAAAGGCTATGGATGAATATATGCAGGGGCTGGATAAATAAGCTCTCTGAAATATAGAATAAAACCCGTCAGGTATTTAACTAACTGATAAAAATAACGGATACATCCCCAAAACTAAGGATGCATCCGTTATTTTTTTTCTTCGATATGCGAAGTATATTTTAATTATACATTACGTAAAGTCTTTTTACTTTTTATTAATGCCTTTATCAATGGTTTTCTTGGCTTTATCAGCATTTGTACCTGTTACAGGTGGTTTTACATTACTACCTGTGCTCTTTGCATGAGCGTTGTTAGCCTGAACAATATTTGTGCTCTTTGCAGGAGCATTGTTAGCCTGAACAATATTTGTATTCTTTGCAGACGCACCCTTCTTAGGTGCGTTCTTCTTGGCGAGTGCTTCCTGACGCTTTTTTTCAGCTGCTTTTTCTGCCTTTATACGCTCTCTTTCACGCATGGTAGGCTTATAGACATCTTTGATCCACTGATTGTAATTTGTACGGATGGTGTAATTTCTGGTGAGATAACCGTTATTTATAGAATCTTCAATATGTTTACTGTCTATCTGATTAACTGCGGCTTTAAAACCGGCATCTTTTTGAAGCTTACCTGCCTCGGCAACGAGATTCGCCCCGGTAGGATCGATCATTTTTGCTTTCATTATCTCTGCCGCATAAAGAACAGAGGCAGCTTTAAGCTTTTCGCTGTCGTCAACGCCCTTATCTTTTTCGAGAGCAAGAGTTTTCTTTGCTGCTGCGATCAGCTCATGGTATTTTTCGTTAACAGGTGCAGTTCTCTCCCTGCGGAAAGTGCTCCTTTGATTCTCAACTTTATATAAAAGCGCGTTTACAAGCTTCACTCGTTTTAATTCAATGGCTGAACGCTTGTGGCTTCCGGTATTCTGCCTCTTCTTGTATTGAAGATAATCTTCTGCACAGGCCTGTATTTTCATCAGAGCCTGCTCGTACAGGTCCTTGGTATAGCTGGACTCGTCAAGCTGCTTCTCTCTTTCAATCAGAGTTTTGATAGCTGACTTAAGGTCTCTGAAGCTTGAAGAAGATCGCATCATAGATGGATCAACAGTATCAAATATATCCATGAGATCGCTTGCTTTGTTGGCAAATCTGATTTTTTCATCAGGCTCAAGTCCGGAGCTTATCCTTTCGTCGAGACCGGCAGAAGCAACCTCTGTGATGAGCATTGAAATCTGCGATTTGTCATCGTTTAATGCCTCGGCATAACTGGTAAGATAATCTCTGAGGTAAGTAAAGTTCTGGATTCTTGTTTCAGCGTTGAGTGCTGTCATATTGCCGTCTTTTCTGTTGTTGACTATGTTATCCCAGACTCTGAGACAGGTTTTTCGGAGCTGCTCCGCTTCAGGACTGATGTTATCCGGTCTCATGTTAAGTATATTTTTTACGTTCATCAGAGTCTCGATATCGTTTAGCGGATAGCCGACTATAGAGGCTCTTGATGCTATATCATAGTAATCTCTTCCTTCATTGGAAGCAAAACTATCATCTGAAGATGCTTCATTCATCTTATGAATAAAATCCTCATAATAAATATCACCGACCTCGTTCATACGCTTGATCATATCGAGAGGATTTTTTCTTTTGGGATTAAATGTTATATTGCCGGGGAAATAATATCCGAGCTTTTCCCTGTTAAATCTGTTCAGAACCTTGATCATATCTGGGTTCATATATTCACGTGCAGTAGTTTTAAGCTTTGCGGGAACTCCGAAGAAGGCCTCAGCCATGCTGCCTGCGATACATCCGATGGTATCGGTGTCTCCGCCGATAGATACTGCATTTCTAATACAGTCCTCATAGCTGTTGGAGTCAAGGAAACAGATGATGGCCTGAGGAATACATTTTTCGCAGATTTCTTCATGTGAATAGCCGGGCCTTATCTGATCAACTGTTCTGTCAAGGTTATATTTGAACTGATCCATAACATACTGACGAATATATTCCTTCGACTTACCCATACGCGCCAGAAAGATAACCTCGGCTACAGCTTCGGCTCCTTTTATACCTTCAGGGTGATTGTGAGATATTTCTGCTGAAAGTTTTGCGTGTCGCCTTACTTCATCAAGGCTGTCATATAACCAGCCGACTGATGCGACTCTCATGGCAGAGCCGTTGCCCTTGCTGTTATATGGCTTAGGGTTGCTCTGCTCAAGCCACACGGAGAATCTGGCACCGTATTCGCCCTTGATATGATTGAATTTGGGATCCATAGCCCATTTCTTCATGGAGCTTATTATTGATTTCTTTTTCTCTTCATCTGACTTATTTTTAGCATTCATTAGTCCTTCACAGACAGCTATAGACATAAGCGAATCGTCTGTATATCTTGATATTTTTTCGAATAATGTAAAGTTCTTTGTTTTTTTACCGAAATCAAATTCATAAGGTGATCCGATAATATCACCGAGCATCGTGAGGATAGTAACGGTCCGAAGGACCGTGAGTCTGTCCGCAGGACAGATACGTTCTGCAAAGCAGAACCAAGACTTGCGTAGCAAGTCTTGCATATCACGAAGTGATATGGCACAGGAGGGTCCCATGATCCGAACGCATCAAGAACGCATGGCTTGTTTGAAGAATTTATGTTATAATAAAGTATTATTTGTATATTGATGAACAAGGATTACATATGAGCATATTTGAACTTTTCTCAAATATGAATCATCCCTCTGAAAAGAAAGGCCGGCTGGAGACGGAAGATATATAAGACACGAGTACACGGATACGATATAAAGATAATAAATCGTGGGAATTTGAGGCAATTTAGCATGAAGATAATAATATATGGTATTGTGCCTTGGTATGATGCATGATTTTCAGTTTTCTTACAGAATGTGACATAATAATTATTGATTTACTACCTAAAAAATGATAAAAATTAGGTAGTAAATTGCTGCGAGGTAGTAAATATGAGAAGGTATGATTACTCGTTTCTGAAGAATCAGATTCCAGGAAATATAGTGGGATTGACAGATATTATTACTGACTTGAAGTCTAAGGAAGAGTTTCGCAAATTGCAATACAGTGAAACATTTGAGAGCCTTAGAAAGAAGGCGGTCATTGAGTCTGTAAAAGGAAGTAATGCTATTGAAGGAATAGTAACAACTGATGACAGAATTAGAGATATTGTTAATGGTTCAGCTCCTGTTACTCATGATGAGCAGGAGATATCCGGATACAAAGATGCGCTAAATATTATACATACAAATCATGAGAATATGGATATCGATGAAGAAGTAATTCGAATGTTTCACAGGTTGATAGAGGAGGGTACCAATGCGTCTAATGCCGGTGAATACAAAAAAAATACTAATTATATAATGGAATATGGACCGGACGGAAGCAGACGTGTTAGGTTTAAACCTATTTCACCAGGAAAAGTATCTGAAAATATGGAACAACTCATTTTTGCCTATTATGATGCAAGACAGGATTCAGATATTTCTCCGTTACTTCTGATCCCTTGCTTTATATTGGATTTTCTTTGCATACACCCATTTACGGATGGGAACGGAAGAGTATCCAGGCTACTTACGGTTCTTCTTCTTTATTTATCCGGATATGATATTGTCAGATATATTTCCTATGAAGGACAGATCAATAAATATAAAGCTGGTTATTATGATGCATTGGAACAGGCATCGACAGGGTGGCATGATAATAAAAATGATTACGTGCCTGTTATAATTAGTTTTTTGCAGATAATATACAGGTGCTTTAAAGATTTGGATGAAGCCTTCATGGATATATCTCTTAAAAAAGCTAAGAAATCTGAACGAATTGAGAGTATTCTGCTTGGAGCAATCGTTCCGATTTCTAAACAAGATATTGCAGAGAAGGTTCCGGATATCAGTGTCAAAACAATTGAACTGGTTCTAAGTAAAATGCTGAGGGAAAATAAGATTAAAAAGATAGGAACCTATAAAGATGCAAGATATATGAGAAATGTTTGAATTTGATGTGTAAAATGAACGGTATTATCAACATGATATGATTATAATATAAAGGGCAAAAATGATGTATAAAGAATACTACGAAAAACTTTTGAAACAGCTGGCTATAGAATTTAATTGTAAACCGTCAGATTTCCAAAAGAAGGAGAATATCATCACACTCCCGGCGATGAATGAGGGAAGAAGGAGCTACAGCCCGGATAAACCATTTCTGCAAATGGCAACATGCGGAATGAATACAGTTTTTATGGCGGATGAATGCCTGCATGAGTTTTTACGCAGCATGATCAAAGATGTAAAGGGTCATTACCTGTTTGAGTTTGATAATCTTACAAAGCTAAATGAGGAGTTGAAACAGTATGGTTACAGGATGAATCCTACACATCATATGTTTTTACCCTGTAGTAACATCGAGATTGAAGAACACTTTCAGGTGAAGTGGCTTTATGACGATGAGATTAGAAAATTCTATGGTGATCCTCGCTTTCCGAATGCGATAGCCTATCCAAAACCATGTCCGGCACGTCCTGACAGAATTGTGGTCATCGCTCTTGATGGAGAAAATATCATGGGTATGGCAGGGTGCTCGGAGGATGGACCGCATTGGCAGCAGATAGGAATTGATGTTCTGCCGGAATATAGGTCGAAAGGAATCGGAGCATATCTGGTGACTCTGCTCAAGAATAAGATCGTCGAGAAGGGCGATATTCCGTTTTATGGTACTGCTGCGGCGAATATTCATTCACAGAATATCGCGATTAAAAGTGGCTTTAAGCATGCATGGGTGGAAACCGAAGCAATGAAGATCAAATAGGAAAAGGATAAGATTATGGACTACACTGTAAAAATGGTTACAATTGATGATTATGATGCGATATATGAATTGTGGAACAGCTCGGAGCAGAGCCGACGTGCTCTTAATCCGGTAGATGATACCCGTGAGGGAATAGAAAGGTATTTGAAGAGAAATCCAAATACATGCTTTGCAGCCGAAAAGGATGGTAAGATAATCGGAGTTATCCTGACAGGGCATGACGGAAGGCGAGCTATTGTTCATCATATGTGTGTTCATCCGGATTACCGTCGCATGGGAATAGCCGCTCATCTTGTATCTCTGGCCGAGGATGCCTTGAAGAAAGAAGGAATCCAAAAGATATTTGGATTGGTCTTCAAGGATAATGATAATGCCAATGCCTTCTGGGAAAAAGAGGGGTATTCGCTCAGGACAAATCTGAACTATAGAAACAAAAGTCTGAATGAAGATATTCCTACGGGTGAGTAAGAAGTAATATTTTATAAATTGGACGAGGAGGTTGTGGCTCGAATCAATAAGGTTCGTGGTGCAGAGGATAAGAATCATGAGCATCATGTGGATATCACAAAATACGGACCTGACAGAGCGGAGAAGGCCGCTCTGGAACGTATGAAGAGAGACTCCGGAGCTAAGGAAAAGGATCTTAAGAATATAAGACCTGCGAAGCTTTGATGATCTGGATGAATACATAAAAATATAATTACGAGGTGCAAGAAAATGGACGTTTTATCCAACCTTAAACCGGAAAAGGTATTTTACTATTTTGAGGAATTAACCAGAATCCCGCGTGGTTCATATAACGAGAAGGCGGTAAGCGATTATATAACAAACTTTGCAAAGAACAGAGGTCTTGAGGTTTATCAAGACGATTTATACAATGTTGTGATCATCAAGGAGGCAGCTTCCGGCAGAGAGAATGATCCTGCAATAATCCTTCAGGGCCATATCGATATGGTGAATGAGAAGACTCCGGATTCACGGCATGATTTCGAGAAAGATCCGCTGGATATCTATATTGATGGCGACTATATCAGAGCGAAGGGGACAACTCTCGGAGCGGATGACGGTATAGCGGTCGCTTATATGCTTGCGATACTTGATGATGAAAGCATCAAGGCACCGCGACTGGAAATGGTATTTACAGTTTCGGAAGAGGTTGGAATGGAAGGCGCTCACGGCGTGGACCTTAGTAAACTCCGTGGAAAACAGCTGATAAATATTGATTCGGAGGACGAGGGAATACTCCTTGCCGGCTGTGCGGGTGGTATGCGCGCTGAGGTGAGACTTCCGCTGGAGTATGAAGGTATAGACAAGATTGGTTTGTACAGGTTAAAAGAAGCTACGGACGTGAACCGGTCTCGTAATATAAATGAGACAAAAGACGTTAACGAGACCGGTGAAACCAACAAGACTGAAAATGAAGAAAAATCTACAGGAGATGTTAAGTGTGGAATCATAAAAATCTCCGGCCTGCTTGGCGGACATTCCGGTCAGGAAATCGATAAGCAGAGAATAAATGCAGACCATATGCTTGCAAGAGTTTTGCTTTCACTTATCAACAGCGGTTTTGATATCAGACCGGTAACTATGCAGGGCGGTGGCAAGGATAATGCAATACCGTTTGAGGCGACTGCGGAGGTTGTGTTTAAAGCAGGAGACGAGAGTGCGATAAAAGAAAAACTTGCCGAGATAAACAGTGAGATAAAAAATGAATACAGAAACACTGATGGTGGAGTGACACTTTCGCTTGATGCGACAAGTAATGAGCAGACTGCAGTAAAACAATCAGATGGTGTTTATGATGGAAAACAGACCGGACCGGGCCGATATAAAAATGATTGTTACGCAATGACCTCATCATCTGTAAGAAAAGCACTCGGTCTTATCCTTGCTCTTCCAAATGGAATAGTTAAGATGTCTGGAGATATTGAAGGACTTGTCGAGACCTCACTTAATCTGGGCGTTATGAGGACTGAGACTGCCGGCAAAGATGTTGCAGATAATGATACTCCATCTATTACTGATGCTGCCAGTGAGGATAGGCCTCGAAATGGAGATAGAAAAACTCTAATACTGACTTACGCTCTCAGAAGCTCAGTCGGAAGCGCTAAGAAGGCTCTTGCCGAGAGGTTCCGTCTCATAGCGGAAGGTTTTGGTGCAGCGGTAAGCTTTCACGGAGAATACCCTGCATGGGAGTATAAGGAAAACTCTGATCTCAGAGATAAGATGATCAGAATATTTGAGGAAATGTACGGCAGAAAGCCTGAGGTTTCGGTCATCCATGCAGGTGTTGAATGTGGTCTTCTTGCTGAGAAGATACCGGGACTTGATGCTATTTCCTATGGACCGGATATGTATGATATTCACACGGCGAACGAGCATCTTTCGATCAGCTCGGCAGCAAGGATGTATGAATATCTCATCCGTATTATTGAGAGCTGATCGTATAATAAACATCTGGTTCATAATCCTCAAAATCGCAGCTGTAAGTATCAGGTTTGGCTGATAACAGCAGGATTGTTGGCTGGTGTATAATACATCAGGTGTGATAAAAAAAGAAGTATTATCATAGATGATTGTTTATATATAGATATTAAGGAGCATATATGCAGAACGAGGCAGTTGTAATACTAAAAAAGGGCGAGGGACGCACGATCAAGAGCGGCGGCGCCTGGATATTTGATAATGAGATAGATAAGATTTCGGGAGACTTCACGAACGGCGATATCGTGGCTGTTCAGGATTTCGACGGATATCCGATGGGAAGAGGATTCATAAATACGGTTTCCAAGATCACTGTCAGGATGATGACCAGAGATCCGGAGCAGGAGGTTGACGAAGCGCTGATCGAAAAGCGTGTCAGAAATGCATGGAAATACCGCAAGGATACGGTGGACACCAGCTCGTGCAGACTGATCTTCGGTGAGGCGGATTTCCTTCCGGGCATCGTCATAGATAAATACGAGGACGTGCTTGTTGTAGAGTCGCTCGCACTTGGTATCGATAAGCTGAAACCACTCATTCTGGACAAGCTGAAGGCTGTTCTTGCAGAGGATGGAGTGACCATCAGGGGCATTTACGAGAGAAGCGATGCAAAGGTTCGTACCAAGGAAGGTATGGAGAGATACAAGGGCTTTATCGGACCTGAATTTGATACTGAGGTATGCATCACGGAGAATGGCGTTAAGTATATGGTTGACGTAAAGGATGGCCAGAAAACAGGCTTCTTCCTTGATCAGAAATATAACCGCCTTGCAATGCAGAAGCTCTGCAGGGATGCGAAGGTTCTGGATTGCTTTACACATACCGGTTCATTTGCACTGAACGCCGGAATTGCCGGGGCAAAGGAGGTTCTCGGACTTGATGCATCTGAACTTGCGATCGACCAGGCCAGAAAGAACGCTGAACTTAACGGACTTTCGAACACGGTCAGCTTTGAGGTTGATGATGTTCTCGAGAGACTTCCGAAGATGGTTGAAGCAGGAGAGAAATACGATGTTGTTATTCTGGACCCACCTGCCTTTACGAAGTCGAGAGACACGATCAAGAAGGCGGCAAAGGGCTACAGAGAGATAAATGTCTGCGGCATGAAGCTTGTTAAGGATGGCGGATATCTCGCAACCTGTTCGTGCTCGCATTTTATGGATTATGAGACCTTCACGAAGGTTATTGCTGATTCGGCAAGGAGCGCACACAGACGCCTCCGCCAGATAGAGTTCAGAACTCAGGCGCCGGATCATCCGATCCTCTGGTCGGCAGATGAGTCGTATTATTTGAAATTCTATATCTTCCAGGTGCTGGAGGAGAGATAATCGGGTTTCTGATCACTGGGCTGTGACAAAACTGATAAAGACGGATATAATGATAACATAAGGGGTTTATATAATGGCAGATACAAAGAAAGAGCAGGAAAGAGATGAACTTCACAGAGCAATATGGGCTATAGCAGATGACCTTAGAGGAAGTGTTGATGGATGGGATTTCAAGTCATACATTCTTGGTTTTATGTTTTATAGATACATCTCTGAAAATCTTACTAATAAAATAAATAAGGATGAGTGGGATGCCGGAGATACCGGTTTCGATTATTCTAAACTTTCTGATGAAGACGCTGAAGTGGCACGTGATGACATGGTTCAGACAAAGGGATTTTTTATTCTTCCATCTGAGCTTTTCTGCAATGTCAGAATAAGGGCAAAATCAGATGAGAATCTGAATATGACTCTTGAGGCAGTATTTAATCATATAGAAGAGTCTGCTAAGGGTAGTGAGAGCGAGGATGATTTCGCAGGACTCTTTGACGATATAGATGTTAACAGCAATAAGCTTGGTGCCACAGTTGCCAAGAGAAATGATAAGTTGGTAAAGCTCCTTGATGGCATTGGAGAAATGAAGCTTGGAGATTTCCAGGAAAACACTATAGATGCATTTGGAGATGCCTACGAATATCTCATGGGTATGTATGCTTCTAACGCAGGGAAATCCGGTGGAGAATATTACACTCCACAAGAGGTTTCTGAGTTGCTTACTAATCTCGCAGTTGCCGGAAAGACAGAGATTAATAAGGTTTATGATCCGGCTTGTGGAAGTGGATCCCTTCTGTTAAAAGCAGCAAAGATTCTCGGTAAGGACAATGTAAGACAGGGATTCTTTGGACAGGAAATTAATCTGACTACTTACAACCTTTGTCGTATAAATATGTTCCTTCATGATATACCATTTGACAAGTTTGATATAGCGAATGAGGATACGCTTGTATCTCCACAGCACTGGGATGATGAACCTTTTGAGGCAATTGTTTCTAATCCACCATATAGTATCAAGTGGGAGGGTGATGATAATCCAATACTGATAAATGATCCAAGATTTTCACCTGCTGGAGTACTTGCGCCAAAGTCAAAAGCGGATATGGCATTTATAATGCATTCTCTGTCATGGCTAGCCACTAATGGAACGGCTGCAATAGTTTGTTTTCCGGGAATAATGTATCGTGGAGGAGCAGAAAAGAAGATCAGACAGTATCTTATAGATAACAACTTCGTGGATACAATCATTCAGCTTCCATCAAATCTGTTCTTTGGAACATCAATTGCAACCTGCATTATGGTTCTGAAGAAGTCAAAGAGTGAAAACAAGACACTCTTTATTGATGCGACAAATGAATGTGTAAAGGTTACAAATAACAATAAGCTTACTGATGACAATATTCAGAAGATAGTTGATACATTTGTAGCAAAGGAAGAAAAGGTAGAATATTTCTCCAGGCTTGTACCGAATAGTGAGATAGCTGATCAGGATTATAATCTGTCTGTCAGCACTTATGTAGAACCGGAAGATACAAGAGAAAAGATAGATATAAAGGTGCTTAATGCCGAGATTAAGGAAATCGTGGCAAGAGAGCAGGTGCTCAGAGACGAGATTGATAAGATAATCGCTGAGATAGAAGGGGAATAGTATGTCCATGCTTAATGTTAATGAAAAAGACTGGAAACTCTTCAGGAAGAAGCTTCCTGGATGGCAGGAATCATATATGGAGAAACTTTGCATGGAATATGCAGGAATCCTTTCTTCAAGTAAAAATGCTTCAGATAAGTTCTGGGAGATGGAGAAGAGAGTAAATAAAGACAAAAAAGATGTCGGAGTATCAGCTCGCATGAGTCGTTCTATGATGTATGAGAATATAACATCATTATTGCTTGAAGGGGCAATTACAGTTGATGATCTTGAAGGATTCAGCGAAGAAGCGGCAGAAATAGTTAAAAGATGGGCGCGTATCGGAGAAGATAATGAGTAAACTTGATGAACTGATAAAAGAATACTGTCCGGATGGAGTGGAGTATAGAAAACTTAACGATATTGGAAGTGTTTATGATGGGACACATAGTACACCAGAGTATAAAGATAGTGGTGTAAAGTTCATAAGCGTTGAGAATATAAATGATATTTATGGGACAACGAAATATATCTCTGAGGATGCTTATGATAAGTATAAAATTAAACCACAAATTAATGATGTTTTTATGACAAGAATAGGCTCTATCGGTGTATGCACTGTGGTAGATAGAGATGAGCCTTTAGCGTACTATGTGTCGGTAGCGCTTATCAGACCGGATAATTCTATAATTGATAGCAGGTTTTTAAAATATGCTATTGAAAGTAAACATGGAAGAAAAGAGTTATATAAGAGAACATTAGTAAATGCTGTTCCAATAAAGATCAATAAAGACGATATAGGCAAAGTGCAGCTCCCTGTACCTCCTCTGGAGGTACAACGTGAAATAGTCCGCGTGCTGGACAAGTTCACGTTACTTACAGCCGAGCTTACAGCCGAGCTTACAGCTCGGAAGAAGCAGTACGAATATTATAGAAATCATCTGCTCTCGTTTTTACCTAATGTAGAATGGAAAACATTAGGTGATATCGGGAAGGTTTCTATGTGTAAAAGAATAATGAAAAATGAGACCTCTTCGGAAGGAGATGTTCCTTTTTATAAAATTGGAACTTTTGGGAAAAAAGCAGATGCGTATATTTCAAAGGAGACTTTTGAAAAATATAAGGCTCAATATTCATATCCGAATAAAGGAGATATTTTGATTTCGGCAGCTGGGACAATAGGAAGAACTGTCGTATTTGATGGTGAACCAGCCTACTTTCAGGATTCAAATATTGTTTGGGTGGCAAATGATGAAACAAAGGTATTGAATGAGTTTTTATATTATTGGTATCAAACAAGCCCTTGGAAAGCTTCGTCAGGTGGCACTATTGCGAGATTGTATAATGATAATATTTCAGGAGCTAAAGTGCCTGTATTACCAATAGAAACTCAAAAGAGACTGGTTTATTCTTTAAATCATTTTGATGCTGTATGTAATGATCTGAATATCGGCCTTCCTGCGGAAATAGATGCACGACAGAAACAATATGAATACTATCGTGATGCTCTGTTGACATTCGTTGAGAAGGGCGAGACAATCCTTACAGAACAGAACAGAACAGAACAGAACAGAACAGAACAGAACAGAACAGAACAGAACAGAACAGAACAGAACAGAACAGAACAGAACAGA
>CAMNMC010000089.1 GCA_946544235.1 uncultured Lachnospiraceae bacterium
TAAATGCTTTGGCTATGGCGTGATCAGCTATGGTGATAAAACCAGATCATATGACAGAATCTACAGGGAATGGATGATGCTGACATCTGTTGGCTTTGAATGGCTCAGACGTTCCCAGCTTATCAGACTTTTAGAAAATACACAGCAGACAATGAAGCTTCATGACAACAACCGGTCCGAAGATATACTTCTTCTTCCGGAGGAGCGTCAGGAGCTTGATCTCGTCATGAGAATACTTGACGAGAATCTGTTCATTTATAATTTCCAGCCTATAGTTGATGTAAATACAGCAAGTATTTATTCGTATGAGGCGCTTATGAGATCCGGAACGGAAACAAGGATCTCACCATTTAAGATTATCAAATATGCCGGAATCAAGGGAAGACTCTCGGATGTGGAGAAGGCTACATTTTTAAATGTCCTTGATTTCGTGGATAAAAATATAGATCTGCTGCAAGATAGAAAGATATTTATCAACAGTATTCCGGGCATAAGGGTAGATTCTGAGACGGATAAGCTTATCGATGAATATTTTATGAAGCACCCTGATAATGTGGTGGTGGAGTTTACCGAGGAAGCAGAGCTTGCTGATGAGGAGCTGGACAGGCTCAACAACAGACTCAGTTCTCTGGGTGTATGGACTGCGCTCGATGATTACGGAACGGGATATTCAAATATAAGTAACCTTCTGAGGTATATGCCGAAGATAGTCAAGATCGACCGGTCGCTTCTCAGCGGAATACAGGATAAACCGGATAAGAAACATTTTGTTAAGGATATTATCGATTTCTGCCACCATCATGGTATGCTGGCACTTGCGGAAGGAGTTGAGACTTCTGCGGAGCTTCAGATGGTCATTTTCCTTGGGGCAGATCTGATACAGGGCTTCTATACAGGCAGGCCTTCGGCTCAGCTTATTCCGGATCTTGCGAAGGATATTAAGTCTGAGATCAGGGAGTATGTCCGAGAGAGGGATGAGGGAGCGATACGTCACAGCTATCGTTCCGGACAGACCAACCGTGTAATGATCGCAGGACTTACCAGCGGCGGTTTTACTGATATTGTTATCGGCGCTGAGAATGTCATATATAAGGATATTTCGCTTATTGGCGCGCCGGGAGTGGATACCAATCTGTTTGTCAGTATAGAAGATGGTTATATCGGAAGGCTTGACTTTGATAATGTAAGCTTTGCGGCTGCAGGTAAGCATCAGTGCATAGAAGTTGGTGAAAATGTTAACCTTACCATAGTCCTGAAAAATGATAACAGACTGAGGCTTGGAGGAATATATGTTCCGGAGAGCTCCAGGGTAGTATTTGAGGGAGAGGGCAATCTGAAGATTGAACTTGAAAGCTCCGGATTTGGGATTGGAGCCGGATTTGATGATAAATGTGGTGATCTGATCTTCAATCAGGACGGTGAGATTCATATCATTTCCAAGGGCAGACAGGGAGTATGTATCGGTTCGGGCAAGGGCGGAAATATCACTGTCAAACGTGGTAAATACATACTTGAATGCAATGGCAGCAAGAGTCTCGGAATCGGATTCTTTGATGCTGATGGCAAGTTTGATATAAGAACCTGCCTCCTTGAGATAAGACACAGTTCGAGCGCTAGTGTGGGCATCGGCTGTATAAATGGCAGCGTTGAGTTCTACGCCGAGCACAGTACGATAAGCATTACCGGAGGTGGTACTGATGCCGTATGCGTTGGTTCATTTTCAGGTGATATTGTGCGCATCAGTGCGAAGCGAGTATACTTTGAGTCGAGCGTAAGATCTGACAGGGCTCTGTTCATGGGTTCTTTGGAGGGCAGAAGCGAGGTTACTCTTGATGGCTGCAGACTTGGACTTTCGATAAGCGGAGAGAGGGCTCTGCCGTTTGGAAATGTCGATGGAAATCAGCATGTTGAGCTTATGAAATGTGATATGTCTGTGATTGTAAATAATGAATATGGATGTATGGTTTTCGGAAGAGATGAGGATTTCATTATGGATACAGAAATGGGCGCCAAGCCGAATATCATATTCTGCGGCAATCCGGTGGAATCATTTGTCTTTCCGAAGGAGAAGCAGAAATAGGCGGTTTTTTATATTAATTTTATAGAGTGGGATAAACCAGGCACTTACCAAAGATGTAGAAAAGATTATACTGCGTATTCATATGTAATCCGTTGAATTATAACGGATAATATGGTAATATAAATGGATTGTACCACTCATTTATTTTTATATGAAATGGCGTAAAAATGGCGTAAATATAGAACGTGAGCCTGAAAAAACCACGCAATATATGGAAAGAGGGAGAATATATGAAATTAGGATTTGTAGGCGCCGGAAATATGGCGAGCGCCATCATCGGCGGAATAATCAAGAAGGGAATCTATAAGCCGGAGGAGATCATGTGCTCAACACCGGTTGAAGCAGAGAGAAAGAAAGCTGAGGACAGCTTCGGTATCAAAACAACAGCTGACAATAAAGAACTTGTTAAGGAAGCAGAGATCGTATTTTTTGCGGTTAAGCCTCAGGTTATCCCTGCAGTAGCAGAGGAGATAAAGGATGTTCTGGGTGATGATAAGCTTGTGATCACCATCGTTGCAGGCAAGAGCCTTAAGTGGTATGAGGATGCTTTCGGAAAGCAGCTGAAGATAGTAAGGACTATGCCAAATACACCTGCACTCGTTGGTGAGGGCATGACAGGTGTAAGCCCAAGCTCACTCGTATCGGAAGATGAGCTGGCTAAGGCTCTCGAGATCCTTTCATCCTTCGGTAAGGCTGAGGTTGTTCCTGAGAAGCTTATGGATGCGGTTGTATCTGTTTCAGGAAGTTCGCCGGCATATGTATTTATGATGATAGAAGCTATGGCTGACGGAGCTGTAAGGCTCGGTATGCCGCGTGCTCAGGCCTATAAGTTTGCAGCTCAGGCTGTTTACGGAAGTGCCAAGATGGTACTTGAAACCGGTCAGCATCCGGGAGAACTGAAGGATATGGTTTGCTCACCTGCAGGAACTACGATAGAAGCAGTAAGAGTTCTTGAGGATATGGGCTTCAGGAGCAGTCTGATCGAGGCTATGGAGGCCTGTGCAGACATCTCCAGAAATCTGTAGGTAAGAGGTTATTGAACAGATCATGATGAGAATAATCAAAAATCTCTTCAGAAATGAGCCGGTCACAATGGTGTCATTTCTGCTTGCTGTTTTTTCAATCTTCTTAATTCCATTTGACAAACATTATATTGATTATATTAATTTCAAAACTCTGGGAACTCTGCTGACTCTGATGATAATCATGTCAGGACTCAGAGGACAGGGCTTCTTCAGGAAGGTTGCGAAGAAGCTTCTCGGGAAAGTATCAAGGCTCAGAACACTGGGTCTTGTTCTCGTTCTTCTTTGCTTCTTTTTTGCGATGTTCATAACCAATGATGTTGCGCTGATAACCTTCGTGCCGTTCACGATAGAAGTGCTTATGATGGCGGATCAGAGAAAATATCTGATACCGATCATCGTTTTGCAGACGATAGCGGCGAATCTGGGTAGTATGCTGACGCCTATCGGCAATCCACACAATCTCTATCTTTACGACCTTTCGGGTATGAAGCCGCTTGAGTTTATAGAAATGATGCTTCCGTATTCGCTCATGGCTTTTGTACTTCTTGTGGTCATAACCTGTATAGTGACCGGAAGCAGAAAGATAGAAGTAACAGATGTGGAGATCGTTAAATATGGAAATATGACTCCGCTCAGGACTACAGTTTACATAATACTGTTTTTCTTCAGCCTGACTATCATCCTGAAGGTGCTTCCATACTATATTGTTCTTGGAATCGTTCTTCTGACAGTAATAACAGTTGACTGGAAGAACCTGCTGGAGGTTGATTATTTCCTCCTTCTGACTTTCTTCTTTCTGTTTATATTTATCGGAAATATGAAGAGAGTGGACCTTGTTAACGACTTCCTTTCAAGAATAGTTGTCGGAAATGAGTTTTCCGTATCGCTGATAACGAGCCAGTTCATAAGCAATGTTCCATCATCCATCCTCATATCCGGAATGACTACAGATTACAAAGCGGTCTGCATCGGGACTGACTTCGGAGGACTCGGAACACTTATCGCTTCAATGGCGAGTCTTATATCCTTTAAGCTTTACGGAAGGCTTACGGGAAGCAAAAAAGGTAAATATATATTAAGTTTTTCTGTATTTAGTCTTATATTCCTTGCGTTTTTGGTTACGGAATATATAATTATAAACTAGGTGAAAAATCTTTCATTAAAAATAATAGAAGGGGTAGTACGATGAGTGAATTAAATCTTAAAGGAAATGTATCTCAGACCGGGATTTCTGCGGAAGAATTCGAGTATGCGCAGGATTCCATCAGAAAGCTGTCTGCATATTTTGATGAGAAGGTTGTAGGTCAGCAGAATCTCAAATTCTCCATGATCGCATCAGTTATCGCTGATGGTCATGTACTTATAGAGTCAGTTCCGGGACTTGCGAAGACAACTGCTGCCAAGACTCTGTCGGATGCGGTTGACGGCAAATTCTCGAGAATACAGTGTACACCGGATCTTCTTCCGAGTGATATCATCGGTACACAGATATATAATCAGTCAACAGCAAAGTTTGAGACGGTTCTCGGACCTGTATTTGCAAACTTTGTCCTTCTTGATGAGATCAACCGTTCAAGTGCGAAGACTCAGAGTGCCATGCTCGAGGCCATGCAGGAGAAGCAGGTTACCATCGGCGGTGTGACCTATAAGCTGCCGGATGATGTATTTATCGTATTTGCTACCCAGAACCCTATAGAGCAGGAGGGTACTTACCTTCTTTCAGAGGCACAGACAGACCGTTTCATCATCAAGGAGAAGATTACATATCCTACACCTGATGAAGAGGCTGAGATCCTTAACAGGATCGAGTCGGGCGTTATCACCAAGTCGCCTTCAGTGCTCAGTATCGAGGACGTTGACAGGATTCAGGATATCGCTGAGAGAGTATATGTTGATCCGATAATCAAGAAATATATCTCGCTGATCGTCTGTGCAACAAGACAGACCGAGAAGCTTCTTCCGAAGGAATACAGCAGGTACGTAAGACTCGGTGCCAGCCCGAGAGCATCTATCGCATTCATGAAGATCGCAAAGGCTGTTGCGCTTATTTACGGCAGGAATTACGTTACTCCAGACGATGTTAAGCTCCTTCGTTATCAGGTGCTCCGTCACAGGATTGAGATGAATTATTCAGCAGTAGCTGATAATGTTTCGGTTGAGACTATCATCGATCAGATAGTTAATTCAGTAAAGACACCATAAATCAAATATTTTGATTCGTATACTTAGATATAAACACAGGAGTAAATATGGATTTCGATAACCTCGCCAAAATAAGAGCGGAGATCACTCTTTATACAAACAGGAAAACTTCAAATATCCTCGATGGTGATTTCACCTCTGTTTTCAGAGGGCGAAGTCTTGATTTTGATGACTTAAGAGAGTATTCCTATGGCGATAATATAAAGGATATCGACTGGAAATCATCTTCAAAAACAGGCAAGACACTTGTCAGACGTTTTATTGCCGAGAAGAAGCATAACGTACTCTTTGTAGTTGATACAGGTGCCAAGATGGTCGCTGATACTTCTGCTTTCGAGGATAAATCGGAGCTTGCCGTGGATATCTTCGGAACGATCGCCTATCTGGTGGATAAGCACGGAGATGATTTTGCACTGATGCAGGATACCGACAGCGGTACCTTCTTCAGTTATTTCAGAAACGGCGCGGCTCATTTTGAAACTCTTATGTCTCAGTGCAGACAGAATATGAGTAAGGGCGGCAAGGCCGGACCTGCAGGCATGCTTGATTACATCTCCGAAAATATGAGACGTAAGATGGTCATCATACTTATCACGGATCTGGTTGGTATGGAGAGCCTGAATGATAAGGTTATGAAGAAGATCAGTGTAAATAATGATCTTCTTGTCATAAATATAGAGGATGCCTTCATGTACGGTTATGATGTATTTGACATCGAGAAGAACCGTTATGAGGATGATTATACCGCTCACAGAGATAAGCTTCTGCAGGCGGAGAAGAGAGACAGAGAGAAGAGATTCCTTAAGACAAATGAGCTGTTTAAGAGATATGGTGTTTCAACCGTATCTTTAGCGAAGGAGTCCGAAATCATAGAAAAGGTTATTGAACTATTTGAAAGGCACAGGCATGAAAACATCGGTTGAATTACAGGAACCAATTTCATATATGAGTATATGGCTGATCATAGCGATAGCGCTTCTGGTCCTTGTTATTCTTGCGCAAGTTTTCTTCCGGATACTCTTCAAAGGGCGGCTTAAGAAACCGAAGAAGCTGAAGGTGGTTCAGCCGAAGCCGAAGACTCTGCTTGAGATCAAAAACAAGTATTTTAACAAGCTTTACGTGATCGAGCATGACGTTCAAAGCGGACGTATCAATGTGCGTGAAGGCTATCAGAGGATCAGCGGATGCATACGTGATTTTGTATTTGAGGCGACCAAGATTCCTGTGGATAAATACAGCCTTAGCGAGATCAGGAAGGTTGGCATGCCGGTTCTTACTCAGCTTGTTACGGAGTATTATGAGCCGGAGTTTGCTAGAGAAACATTTTCAGATATATATCAGTCAATAAATAAGACCAGAAAGGTTCTTCAGTTATGGCATTAAAATATCCGATAGTAGTAAAAATCGGGATTCCTGTAGTCATAGCTCTGTGGCTCCTGTTCCACCTCATCAAGAAAAAGGGTAAGTTTAAGGGTGGAATAAGGGTGGCAAATGCAGAACATGCAAGGAAACTCCCTGAATATAAGAAATACAGATCTATACAGCTGCTCCTCAGGACAGTCATGGAGTTCTGTATAATCGTGGCAGTGATAGCATCACTTTATCTGATCGCTCGTCCAGTTAAGACAGAAACTGTTTCAAATGGTACCAAGAAGAGGGATATCTACCTCTGTCTTGATGTTTCATACTCCATCTGCTACCTGAATTCCGAGCTCGTTGATAATCTGCGGGATGTTGTAAAAAGTCTCGATGGTGACAGGTTTGGAATAACCATTTACAATACCTCGACGGTTCTCTATGTGCCGATGACGGATGATTATGATTTCATCCTGAAGAAGCTGGATGACCTTAAGGAGTATTTTGAGCTTCAGAGAGAATATGTTGAGAATTACTGGAATGCAACATACTATGACATCGATCAGAGGTATTATGATCTGTCCGAGCAGCTTAGCTTTTATGATGCGGGTACACTGGTAAATAATTACCAGAAGGGAAGTTCGCTGATAGGTGAAGGACTTGCTTCCTGCCTCTTCAGTTTTCCGCATCTGGATGATGAGAACCGAAGCAGGATCATCATAATGTCAACTGATAATGCACAGGAAGCTTTCGGAAAGCCGCTGGTTGAGCTGGATGAAGCAAGTGATATGTGCAGCGACCATGATGTAACTATATTTGGCATCTTCCCGAACGAAGATGTATTTAAGAAACTCAACGATTACACCAAGGATTATGGCAAGCTTGCAAATGATCTGAGGGATGCCGTTGAGAAGACCGGCGGTGTCTTCTACAAGCAGAGTGATTCCTTTACGGTAAAGGATATAGTTAAGGATATTCAGTCACAGAAGGTTATGGAGGTTAACGAGATCACCATCAATAAGGTTGTCGACAAACCGGCCGTACCGATCTGGATACTTATTATTTCGATCGTTTTGATCATTATTACAGGAGCTTTGATACTGATATGACGGATCCGATAATTCCTATCGTGATATTAATACCTATACTTGGCATCTGCTTTGTGCTTTTTACGGCAGTGGTCATAAGAAATAAGAGCGGTGCTTTTGGCAAGATCCTGCGTATTCTCAGGATCGCGCTGATACTTGCACTTGTTTTCATGATCAATCTGCGTATCATGACCAAGAAATATAATGTCGATGTTGAACTTAAAAATATCGATGTTCTCTTCGTGGTTGATACGACAATAAGTATGTGGGCAGAGGATTATGACGGGAGCAAGAAACGTATGACTGCCGTTCAGAATGACTGCCAGTACATCATGGACAGTCTCGCAGGCAGTAACTTTTCGCTGATCAAATTTGATAACAGATCACAGATACTTGCGCCGTTTACTCAGGATACAAAAAATGTTTCGGATGCATTTTCGACAATTAAAACTCCTGATAAATATTACGCAAAGGGAACATCTTTGAATGCCGCCTATGATGACATGGCAGATATGCTAAAGTCCTCCAATAAGAAGGAAGGCAGGCTGACGGTTGTATTTTTTATCAGTGATGGTGAGGTCACCTCTGATGAAGCAGTGAAGTCATTTGCTGATCTGGCTGATTATATCGATGGCGGCGCGGTTCTAGGATATGGAACAGACCGCGGAGGTAAGATGTATGACAGCAATTCATACAGCTATATACTTGATCCGGATACCGGCAGAGATGCTTATTCCAAGATAGATGAGGAAACACTCTGCAAGATGGCTCAGGAGATGCATATCGATTATATTCATATGGATGACCGAAGCAAGATCGAGTATCTGGTGGATGCAATCAAGAGCGGAAGCGTCATGCAGCTGGCAAACAGCGATAATGTGAGCTATGAGGATACATATTTCTACTATGTGCCATTCCTTGCAGCGCTGCTTCTTATAGAGATGGTACTGATCGTCAGAAGAGGACGTATATAAAGTATAAGAGTAAAAAAGGGTAATCACTATGATGAAGAAATTGTCTCAGAAAATGAATATAGAGCATCCGAGAAGGTTTATGCTGATAATAGATATCGTATGCTTTCTCGTACTTTTTGCTGCATTTTTCCTTGGGGCAAAATATATCATAAATGAAATATTTATCAGTAATTACGAGAAGGAAGTTTACAAGACCGGTGCTGAGAAGGGGCTGACCGAGTTCAATTTCCCTGAAGGCTATGTGCCTTACTACAACCTCGGAAATGCATATTACAAGCAGGAGGAATATGATAAGGCTATTTCATATTACAAGAAGGCGCTGACAGAGAATCCGCCGCATAAGGGCGAGAGAGAATGTGATATCAGAGTCAACCTTGCACTTGCGATGATACAGAAGATTGACTGGACCAATATGGAGACTGATAAGGATGTACAGCGTATAATAAGACAGCTCAAGGCGGCAAGAAATGTTCTGACTGAAGAGGGCTGTGCCAATCCGGATGATCCAAATGGTCATAATGAAGAGGCTGAACAGCTGAAAAAGGACATTGATGATATGATCGATCAGCTGCAGCAGAATCAGGATCAGAATCAGGATAATAATGATCAGGATGATCAGCAGCAGAATCAGGATCAGAATGACCAGAACAATAATAACAGTAACTCTGACCGTGAGGATGAACTCCGTGAGGAACTTGAAGATCAGATGACTGAAAATCAGCAGGAGCATCAGGATGGAGAGGATCAGAGAGAGCAGTACGAGCAGAATCAGAGCGGCGGTGGTGGTTCTAACTATGACGGCAAGACGTGGTAATATAATTAATAATATATAGTAAATCAAAGAGAAGCAGCTATTCCCTTGTTTGGAGCAGCTGCTTCTTTTTGTATAGATATTAGTTGAGTGACAGAGTTCGTGGATATACGAAAAACAGATATTTAGCGAATATCAGTTAATGTGACTATAACACTGATCACAGCGACTCTGTTATAGCTGAAGCCATCGCTTCAAGCTCGGCAAGATTTGCTTCGGTAACGGTTGAGCGGATCGTGCATTTTGTTTCGAGAATATTCATGTTCTTCAGACCTTCGAAATAAGCTGCCATGGATTTTGCAGCCATAGGACCCCAGGTTCCGTTCTCGATGAAGCCGACTGTTCTGTTGGCAAGATTTTTACTCTTTATCTCGTTTAATACAAGTTCCATCTCAGTGAAGAGACCACCGTCAATTGTCGGAGCTGCAAAGACAAGCGCTTTTGCACGGAAGGCTTCTGCAACAATCTTGGAATAATGAGTCTTGGAAACATCATAGATACGTATATTTTTAACACCCTTTTCGGCAAGCTTTGCGGCGAGGATATCTGCTGCATTTTCAGTACCGCCATATACAGAGCCGTAAGCTATCATTACCGAATCATCTTCAGGAGTATATGAACTCCACTTATCATATTTCTCGAGATAGAAGCCGAGCTCGGTTCTGAGCACAGGACCATGAAGAGGACATATCATAGCTATATCAAGTGTTACAGCCTTCTTCAGAAGTGCCTGAACCTGCATGCCGTATTTTCCTACGATATTAGCATAGTAACGTCTGGCAGATGAGAGATGACCGTTCCATAGAGAAGCTTCGTCATCAAAAATATTACCGGACAAAGCGCCGAATCTTCCGAAGGCGTCGGCAGAGTAGAGTATTCTGTCAGTTTCATCATAGGTCATCATGACCTCCGGCCAGTGAACCATAGGAGCGGCGATAAAACGGAAGGCGTGAGAGCCTGTATTTAAGGTGTCGCCTTCTTTGACAGCGTTGAAACGGCCGGCGATGTCGAGCCCGGTGAACTGCTGGACCATTTTAGGAACCTGCATGGTTCCGATAACTGTAGCAGCGGGATATTTCTGAAGAACTTCTGCAAGTGAAGCAGAGTGATCCGGCTCCATGTGATTGACTATGATATAGTCGAGAGCTTTATCACCGAGAGCGTGCGACAGGTTCTCGAGGAACTGCTTCTCAACTGTGCTGTCGCAGGTGTCGAGAAGAACTGTCTTCTCGTCAGATATAAGATATGAGTTATATGACATACCGTTTCCTACAGGGTATGCATTCTCAAATAGGGCGATGCGTCTGTCGCTTGCGCCAACATATGTTACGTAATCGTTGATCTTGATCGTATTATACATTATTCTTCCTCCTCTTATTCCGGCTGCAGTGATTTCACCGGTTTTGATATCAGATGGTTATTGATGAATAAATCATTTGTTATTGCCATAAAAATGGGGTAAAAAATAACAAGTGACTAAAATGTGATTTTGTGCTTTAATATAATGAGATGTGTGACAAAATCATATGTTGATTATATCACAGTATGATACAAAAATGAATTGTAAAAACAGCAGCTACGACAGTCTGTGATCACGTCAGAATACATCTGCTGAGCTGTCATTAAAAATGTATTTATTTATAATAATTTGTGTTAAAACAAGAGGGTTCAGAGAACAACAATGGCTAACAATCAATCGAAAAACAAAAAACAAAAATCAAATACTCAGCAGAAAAATGGAAAGAAATTTGATCAGAAGAGAAGTACTCAGTCAAAATATGATCAGAAGATGAAGAACCGTAAAAATACCGAGAAGCGAAAGAACAAGGAGCATAAGGGTATTCTGATCGGCATAACTTTCATGCTGATTGGCGCATTCTTCCTGATCACTGCATCTGTACTGAAGAAAAGTTCTGAGAAGAACAGAACCGGATATAATACTCCTAAGGGTGCGGTGAATGCCGACAGAGATGAATATACTGCATATAATTTTGGAATGGGAACATCTCTGTCCGTAACTGTTCATGGTAAGATGAATTCCAAAACAACGGTCAGCCTGGCGGAAGAGGAAGCCGGTGCGATATTTGATGCGGTCAAATATCTTGACAATGAGGTTATTTCATGGAGATATGAAGGATCGGCGCTGTACTCACTTAACTCCGGCGGAGTGCTTACTCTGAATGGTAAAAGTGAGGAGATGCTTTATGAGGTTATAAAAAAGAGTCTCGAAATATGTCGTGACAGCGAAGGTGCTCTTGATATAACCATCAGGCCTGTACTTGATGCGTGGGCTATAGAAACCTACGACCAGCCGTGGGAAGATTATATTCCTCCTGAAGAGGATGTACTTCTTTACGCCAAGAAGATAACCGGAACTGACAAGGTTGCAGTCAGAGATGATGGTATCGAGCTTGACGGAACGGTTATAGATCTGGGTTCAGTAGGCAAGGGTTATGTTCTTGATTATGTTGCAAATAAAGTATTAAAGGAATTCAGTGAAACCAAGGGCGTCAAGGAGCGCAGCGTTGTATTTTCTGCAGGTGGCAGCGTTCTGGTATACGGAACCGGTAACATGAAGAGAAAATATAAGATAGGGATACGTGATCCTGAAGGCTCAATAGCGGATACGGTTGGGTATCTTGAGTTTTCATCAAAATGCGGCAAGGTTTGTATATCAACCTCCGGTAATTATGAGAAATATATCGAAAAGGATGGCGTGAGATATCATCATATTATCGATCCGATAACTATGAAACCGGCTGACAGCGGTCTTGCTTCTGTTACTGTTGTCTGTGATGATAATTCGATTGATCCGGAATATTCGGGACTGATATCCGATGGTCTTTCAACAGCCTGCTTTGTTCTAGGCGAGGAGAGAGCGAGAAAACTTCTGGAAAAATACAATGCAGAGGCTGTATTTATCGATGAATACGGAAATATCAGTGTTACGGACGGATTGAAGGATAGCTTTAAGAAAAATGAGTGATAATAAAAATACGGTGACAGATGAGAGAGATGGCCTCAGAAAGAAAATAATCACCAAAACCGATATAATAATGCTTGTGCTGCTGATCGTGGCGGGAGTGATCGGGTTTATTTCCGTTAAAGTATTTATGAAAAAGGGCGGAAGCGTCAGAGTCAGTGTCGATGGTGAGACTGTTAAAACCTACAGCCTGGATGATGATGGTGAATACCACATCGAGGGTTGTGACGGGGGCTTCAATCTGCTTGTGATAAAGGATGGTAAGGCATATATCAGTGAGGCTGACTGCC
This sequence comes from uncultured Lachnospiraceae bacterium, assembly GCA_946544235.1. Classification (GTDB taxonomy): domain Bacteria; phylum Bacillota; class Clostridia; order Lachnospirales; family Lachnospiraceae; genus Eubacterium_Q. The sequence continues at coordinate 12,810 of CAMNMC010000089.1, forward strand.
CTGACAAGCTGTGCGTGAAGCAGGGAAAAGTCAGTAAAGAGGGTGAGACCGTGATCTGCCTTCCTCACAAGGTTGTCATTGAGATTGTTGAATGAAGGTATTTGCCTGATAAATACTGAATGGTTATAGACGATGAATTATAGATATTTATAATGCCTGACAATAATAATATATGATACTGATTGATTATATTTGAGTGATCACATATACCTCTTGGAATACGATAACTTGTGTTCGAAGAGGTATATTATATTTATACTGCTGCTATATGAAATGTCAGATTGATGCAGCGGTATAAAACCTGATAGATGCGGATGAGAAATAATAGATAACGTAGCGGAATAAATCAGTTTGATGTAGTGATAAAACAATAGATTGTTGCAACGAAAAAATCATAGTATGGAAGAAAAAAATAAGAGAAAAACTGAATCGTATAATGATAAAAATATAAACCGAAGTATGGATCGAAACATGGATAAAACCATGAATAAGACCACGCATGTTGTTATGACGAAAAATAAGAAGATAGCTTATCGTGGCATGCTTACAGCACTTGCGATGGTTCTGTCATATCTGGAAAGCTTCATACCTGTTTTTGCAGCGGTACCCGGCATCAAGATAGGTCTGGCAAATATAGTTACGGTCTTTGCAATCGTAAGGCTGGGTATCATCGATGCGGCTGTGATAGGACTGATAAGAATTGTTCTGTCGGCACTTTTATTCGGTAATCCGGTAATGATAATCTACAGCCTGGCGGGACTTGCTTTATCCATAGCCGTAATGGCGCTTGTGAGTCGTCTGCCGTTTTTCGGCACCATGGGTATGAGCATACTGGGTGGTGTGGCTCATAATCTGGGGCAGATTCTTGTTGCTGCATTTATTGTAGGAAATACGAGTATACTGTATTATCTGGGAATCCTTCTTGTGGTGGGAGCAGTTTCCGGCGCTGTTGTGGGTATCATGGCAGGAGTAATGCTGAGGAAGGTTTGATCCTGTATTTTATTATCGGCAGTCACTGAACACGGCGGCTTCGCCATCGGCGTCTCTGCGAGACTTGTGTTCAGTGATTTATATTGCACTTATTTGTTATGCAAAATTCATAAAAAAGTAACTAAAAAGAAAGATAATTGAAGTTGTATTATCAATGCTCATATAGTAGAATATGTTGTGGTTATTGTAAACTTAATATACTGAAAAGAGGTAATAATAGTGGCAGTTTTTACGTTTAAGGGTGGGGTTCATCCATTCGGCGGAAAAAAGATGTCTCGAGAGAAGAAAATTACCGCGTACCTCCCGAAGGGCGAGCTGGTTTATCCGCTCAGCCAGCACATAGGAGCACCTGCTGTTCCGCTTGTGAAAAAAGGAGACCGCGTTATTGTCGGACAGAAGATAGCAGAGGCTGCAGGTTTTGTGTCCGCAAATATACATTCATCTGTTTCGGGTACCGTCAAGGCTATAGAGAAGAGGCTTACACCGGGAGGAAACAGTGTAGACTCGATCGTTGTTGAAAATGATGGTCTGTATGAGCAGATCGATTTCTCTGAAAATATAAAAAATCTTGAAACTTTATACAGAGAAGATGTTATTGACATCATCAAAGAAGCGGGCATCGTCGGAATGGGCGGGGCCGGCTTTCCTACACATGTAAAGCTTTCCCCAAAGAATGAATCCGATATTGATACAATTATAGTAAACGGAGCTGAATGTGAGCCGTATCTCACTTCAGATTACCGAAGGATGATCGAGGAGCCTGAGAAGGTTCTTATTGGTCTTCAGATTGTTGTAAATCTCTTCGACAGAGCGAGAGGAATAATCGCGATCGAGGATAACAAACCGGCTGCGATTAAGAAGATGAAGGAGCTGGTTAAGGGACAGCCGCGTCTCAGCGTAAGAGTACTTAAGACAAAGTATCCTCAGGGTGCTGAGAGACAGCTGATCTATGCTTCAACAGGTCGTTATATCAACTCCAAGATGCTGCCTGCAGATGCAGGAGTTATCGTTCAGAATGTTGATACGATCATCTCAATATATGAGGCAGTAATAGAGGGCAAGCCTCTTATGTCAAGGGTTGTAACCGTTACCGGAGACTGTATTGTGGAGCCCCAGAATTTCATCGTGCCTCTCGGTACTTCCTTCAGGGAGCTTATTGATGCTGCCGGAGGGTATAAGATCGATCCTGCAAAGGTTATTGCAGGTGGTCCTATGATGGGCAAGTCTATATTTTCACTTGATATACCTGTTACAAAGGGCACATCTGCGATACTTACACTTTCGCATGATGACGTTGCTGATTCAGAGCCTTCGGCATGCATTAAATGCGGCAGATGTATAGATATCTGCCCCGGAAGAGTTATGCCGAGTGAGCTCTGTGATCTTGCTGAACATGGAAAATATGATGCTTTCGTTGAAAAGGGCGGAATGGAATGCTGCGAGTGCGGCTGCTGTTCTTATGTCTGTCCGGCAAAGCGTCATCTGACACAGACCATAGCAGGAACGAGAAAGATCGTTCTTGCAAGGAAAAAGAAATAGGAGGGGAAAGATGAAAGAAGATTTTGTAAATATTTCGGCTTCCCCTCATATAAGAGAGAACAGCTCTACAACCAGGATCATGGGAGATGTTATCATCTCGCTTATCCCTGCATCGATAATGGGTATATTTAACTTCGGACTGAACGCATATCTGATGATAATGATATGCGTGGTTTCGTGCGTTCTTTTTGAAGCGCTGTCCGAGTATTTCTTTAAGAAGAAGCTTACGGTAAGAGACCTCAGTGCGGCGGTTACCGGACTTTTGCTTGCACTCAATCTGCCACCTGATCTTCCGTTTTGGATGGCAATCCTCGGATGTGCATTTGCCATAGTGGTAGTTAAGCAGATGTTCGGCGGAATCGGTCAGAACTTCATGAACCCGGCGCTTGCAGCAAGATGCTTCCTTGTTATGTCCTTTGCCGGAAGAATGACAAGCTTTTCTTATGATGGTATCACAACCGCAACACCACTTGCTGTTTTAAAGAACGGAGGCAAGGTTGACCTCCTCACGATGTTCCTCGGAAATGAAGCAGGAACCATAGGAGAAACATCAGCAGCAGCACTTCTTCTTGGTGCTGTATATCTTCTTGTGCGAAAGGTTATCAGCCTCAGGATTCCATTTTTCTATCTGTTCACATTCTCTGCATGCATAATGGTTTATGCGCTGGCAGGAGAAGGAATGGAAATAAATGATGCGGCAGAATTTCTTGCTGAGCATCTCTGCGGCGGCGGACTTATGCTCGGTGCATTTTTCATGGCTACCGATTATGCAACCTCACCGATCACCAAGAAGGGCAAGGTTGTATTTGGAGTTGTGCTCGGTGTACTGACCTTTATCCTGAGAATTTACGGCGGAAGCTCTGAAGGAGTTTCCTATGCAATAATCATATCAAACCTTCTTGTTCCTATCATTGAGATGGCTACAAGACCGAAGGCCTTCGGTGAGGGCTATGAGAAGAAGCCACTTTCCGAGAATCTCGGATTTATCGGCGGACGTCCAGAGGGAAAGCCGGAGGATATTATTCCAGAGGGACTCTCTGATGATGAGATCGCTATCTGGAAGAAGGAGTTCTATAAGGGACGTAAGGCAGAGAGGAAGGAGAGAAGAAAGAACAGTATCGTATATACCGTTATTTCAATCTTCCTGATCGGTACCATCTCAGGACTTGCCCTCGGTGCAGTTCATGACATCACCAAGAAGCCGATCGAAGAGACTGCCGAGAAGAATAAAAAGGAAGCCTTTGCGGAGGTCTTCCCTGGCGACTATTCATATGTTGAAAATGAAAATATCGATATCGACGAAGCAAACAGTGCGGCGGACAGCCTGTACTCTGCAAAGGCAGATATCGATGAGATAATAGATGTAAGATCAGGTGATACGGTTGTCGGCCATATCCTGATCGTAACCGCACATGACGGCTATGCGGGAGATGTGCAGATGGCTATCGGAATCGATTCCGACTGCATCATCACAGGTGTAAATATGCTTTCAATCAAAGAGACTACAGGTCTCGGTATGGAAGCAAAGGATGATCCTGACTTTACGGCTCAGTACGTTGGCAAGAAGGTTGACAGCTTCGCAGTGACCAAGACCGGTGCAACGTCTGATAATGAGATTGATGCAATCTCGGGAGCTACCATAACCTCAAAGGCTGTAACAAATGCAGTTAATAAGGCAATGAAATATGCCGCTATGTATCTGGGAGGTGAGGAAGTTGAGTAAATGTTTTGAAAGATTGTACAATGGTATAATCAAAGAAAATCCTACCTTTGTCCAGATGCTCGGAATGTGTCCGACGCTCGCTGTAACAACCTCTGCCATCAACGGACTTGGTATGGGACTTGCTACAACAGCAGTTCTTACCATGAGTAATCTGATCATTTCAATGTTCAGAAATGTTATTCCGGATAAGGTCAGAATACCTGCATACATAACTATTATCGCTTCCTTCGTAACGGTTGTAAGCTTTATAATGCAGGCCTATACACCGGAGCTTTATGACAGTCTGGGAGTATTTATCTCACTTATAGTTGTAAACTGTATCATTCTCGGACGTGCAGAAGCCTATGCGTCTAAAAATAAGGTTATTCCTTCTGTATTTGATGGTATCGGTATGGGTCTCGGCTTCACGCTCGGACTTACAATAATTGGTATCATAAGAGAATTTATCGGTGCAGGAACCTTCTTCGGAATGAATGCAACCAAGGATCTCTGGGAGCCTGTAAGGGTATTTACCATGAGTCCGGGAGCATTCTTCGTACTCGCCTTCATAGTTGCATTTATCAATTCGATTGCTATAAGAAAGGCTAAGAAGAAGGGCTGCAAGCCAAATCTCAGGAAGATTGACAGCTGCGAAGGCTGTATGAATCTTTCATGTGCGGGAAGAGATATGAATCCTGCAAAGGCTGAGGCAGTAATGCAGGCAGCTGCTGTGAAGAGAGAAGAGGCTAAGAAGGCGGTAGAAGCGGCTGAGAGTAAGAAAACCGATAAAACAGGAGAGCTTACTGAGAGTAAGAAATCCGGTAAGACAGGAGAACTCGCGGGAAATAAGAAGAACGGCAGCACCGGAGAACTTGCAGAAAATAAGAAGACCGGTAAAACAGGAGAATTAGCTGAGAATAAGAAAAATGTTAAAACACAGGAAGGGCAGGTGGAGAAGTAAATGAATATATTTTTATTTGCGGTTTCAGCTGCACTTGTAAATAATGTTGTACTTGTCCAGTTTCAGGGACTCTGTCCCTTCCTCGGCGTTTCGAAAAATACGAAAACAGCTGCGGGAATGGGAGCGGCGGTTATATTTGTCATGACCCTTGCTTCAACCGTAACCAGTATTGTTTATTATTATGTTCTGGTTCCTCTCGGACTGGAATATCTGAATACGATAGCTTTCATTCTGATAATCGCCGGACTTGTTCAGTTCGTTGAAATGTTCCTTAAGAAGAAGGTCAGATCGCTTTACAAGGCGCTCGGTGTCTACCTTCCTCTGATCACAACAAACTGCGCAGTACTTGGTATAGCTATAAGCAATGTACAGGATGATCTGACTGTAGGTAAGAGCATTCTTAACGGAATGTTTTCTGCCGTAGGTTTTGCAATCGCAATCGTTGTTCTTGCAAGTATCAGAGAGAAGACTGAGGATAATGATGTGCCGGAGGCAATCAAGGGAGGTCCTATGATACTTCTTGCAGCCGGACTTATGGCACTTGCCTTTAATGGATTTTCAGGATTATTATAAAGACTTTTCAGATTAATGATATCAATGTGCAGTATTGTTTCGGCAATACGGGTTTTGAATCAGTATATTTTGGATGATAGATCAGATCAGGATACTGTGTTTTGATCTGGCGGGAGAATGAATATGAATTACGTTGATATTTTAATAGCTGCCGGCGTTATAGCAGGTATAGCAATCCTTGTGGGCGTACTGCTTGGCAAGGCCGGTGAGATATTTAAGGTTGAACAGGATGAAAAAGAAATAGCTGTTCGTGAGGCTCTTCCGGGGAATAACTGCGGAGCCTGCGGTTTTCCGGGCTGTGACGGTCTGGCCAAGGCTATCGCCGAAGGAACTGCGCCTGTTAATGCATGCCCTGTAGGCGGCGCGGCAGTAGCAGAGAAGATCTCTGCTATCGTCGGCGGAGAAGCAGGAGAGACTGTCAGAAAGGTTGCTGTTGTAAAGTGCGCCGGTAACTGTGAGAAGGCTAAGGATGCGTACAATTATGTCGGACCGAAGGTTTGCAGCATCGCTGTAAATACACCTAATGGTGGGCCTAAGGGCTGTACCTATGGCTGCCTCGGATACGGTGAGTGTAAGACAGTATGTGAATTTGGCGCAATCGATATAGTTGATGGAATAGCTGTGATAGATAAGGAAAAATGTGTTGCCTGCGGTAAATGTGTGGCAACCTGCCCAAGACATATCATAAGCTTGGTTCCTTACGACAAGAAGCATATTATCATGTGTAATTCCAAGGACAGAGGTCTTGACGTCAAGAATGTATGCAGTGCAGGCTGCATCGGCTGTACTCTGTGCGTAAAGAGCTGCCCTAAGGAAGCAATTACAATGAACGGAAATCTTCCGGTCATTGACTATGATAAATGCGTAAACTGCGGACTGTGTGAGAAGAAATGTCCTGCAAAGGCTATATCGTAAATGAAGTATTAATATTCAAAGATGAATTAAGTCGGATTATTATGGAATGGTATTAATAATCCGGATAACAGTATATGATAATCATATTTGAGGAGGGTTACATCATGAAGTGTCCATATTGTGGTGAGGAGGATACAAGAGTTATCGATTCCAGACCTGCTGACGATGGAAATTCAATCAGGAGAAGAAGACAGTGTGATAAGTGCGGTAAGCGTTTCACAACCTATGAGAAGGTTGAGACCATACCTGTCATGATCATCAAGAAGGATAAGACAAGAGAGGCTTTCAGCCGCAGCAAGCTTGAAGAAGGAATTCTTCGTTCATGCCATAAGAGACCTGTATCTGCAAGCCAGATTCAGAACTGTGTAAATATGATCGAGAATGATCTGTATAATCTTGAGAAGATGGAGGTTGACAGCTCAGAACTCGGTGAGATCGTTATGGAGCGTATCAAAGATCTTGATAAGGTTGCTTATGTAAGATTTGCATCTGTATATAGAGAGTTCAAAGACGTTAACACATTTATGGATGAGTTGAAGAAATTATTGAAATAACGAACAGTAAAGCGGATTCAGATATATATACCACGGGCAGTTGAAAAATACTGCATCCTGGCATATATATCTGAATCCGATGTTTTATGTTTATCACTAATCATTATGTCAGAGATGGCAAGATTATTATATGTGTTTTAATTGACATTATTGAGTTGATTTGAGATTTTATATTGAAATATCGGTATAATGATAGGTCTGAGGAATGAATTATAAGATTATTAGAGAAAGCGGAACAGGAGAGATAGTCGAGAAGAAGTCGAGATTTATCGGCGTGACCTTCCCGATAACTTCCGAAGAAGAAGCGCTTTCGTACGTAGAGCAGATAAAGAAAAAACACTATCAGGCAAGGCATAACTGCTTTGCCTTTTCAGTACGTAATGAAGAAAATGGTTCTGTACAGGAGCGGTTTTCCGATGATGGTGAACCACAGGGAACGGCGGGACTGCCGATACTGAATGTTATAAGAGGAGCAGAGGTTAATAACATCTGCATCGTTGTAACCAGATATTTCGGAGGAACACTTCTTGGTACAGGCGGTCTTGTGCGTGCATACACAGATGCCGCCAAAGCAGCCCTTGATGCCAGTGATATCAGAACTGTTACACACAAGGCAATCATGAAGCTTACCATGTCCTACAACGACTCCGGCAAGATCAATTTCTACATTGCCTCCGCAGGCTACGAAACCGAACCCGCCATCTTCACCGACAAGGTCGAGCAGACCATCTACGTCCCATACGACGACCGCGAGGCTTTTATCACCAAGGTCACTGAGATGTCGTCCGCCAGAGCCGAGGTCGTTTTTGTGAGTGATGTATATAGATGATACATTTATTGTTATTTGTTCAGTGTTTGTGATGAACAGCTGAGGATATTATAATTAGATTTAATATTCACTAGAAAAAGTACGGCGGAAAGACCATCGAAAGATGTTTCATCAAGGCATTGTATTTCCCCATATCGAAGAACACACCGCTGAACACAAGTGTCAGTACCAATATTACCGGCAGTACTCTGTAGAAGTAACTGCTCTTTCTGAGAACTGCGCCGAGAATAACAGAGAATAAACTTACATAAAGCATATAAGCAAGCATCCTGAGAAGTAACGTTCCGGGATGCATTTCTTTTATTATCACGAGAGCAATGTAGGCTGCCGTTGAGATGGGCAGAATGGAAGCCAGTATGTGAGTTACTCTTAACTGGAATCTGGCCTTTCTGTCGGCGAGAAGATATATATTTTTCTCCTTGTCAGTAAGGTATGCTGAGGTTCCGAGAAGAGCAACAACGAAGATGAAGAGAGCGGCAAACTTACGGATCGGAAGCTCAGTCTTGTTCTTCTTAACCATGCTGTCGTAGTCGTTATCATCATTGAACTGGCTCTCATAAACTCCGGAATCATCATCTGATTCGAAATACACCTCTGACAGTTCATCCTTAGCGGCTGCAAGAAGCTCTTCACCGGTCATACCATAATCCGGAAGACTGCTCTTCGCAGCTTCAACAAGGTTGGTATCAAGCTCCTCCAAAACTATCTCATAGGAGATCATCTTAAAAAGCTTACTGAAGAATATCTCGTGGCCGACGTTCGGAAGACGAGATGAGTTGGTTGTATATTCAATGATCTTCTTGATACTGCTTATATGAGCTGATGACTCGAAGAAGCCTTCGGGAATGATAAAGCCGATATTTGCCTTACCGCTCAGAACATCCTTCTTCAACTGTTCATCGGAATCAACTGCATAGAAGTGGTAGATCGAACTTGAGGTGTAGATTGCTTCCTCGAATCTCTTACTGTCACTGCTTGTATCATGATTACAGATCGCGGCAGGAACGTACAGGGTTTTGTTCTTTGCAGGTATATTTACATATATTATGGCCATACCGATAAGTGTTATGAGCATGGCAATATAGAGGGGCTGCATAAGCGTCCTCTTAAGCATGATATAGAGTCTGTTCCTGAATAGTTTCATAATTATATTTCCTTTATCAATAAATACTCCACAGGATGTATTTCAGCAGGTAGGTGAAAGGATTCGCAGCCGCTGCACTCTGCAGGAATTTAGGCATGAGTATGAGCGGTATAAGTCCGCCTGCAAGATATATAACAAGTATGGTTATGATAAATATGGTTCCGTTTGCCAGATGTTCTGATTTAAAGAACATTGTTGCGAGCAGTGTGATTGCTGCGGCAAGAACAATGACAGGAATCATTGTTATAAGTGACAGGAAGTTCGGCTTTGTCTTCGCTGCAACAAGCAGGATAAATATAAGTATATAAACCGTATAAAGTATCATCGAGCCGGAGAGCAGTCTGGAGAAGAACATAGCGACCGATCCGCCGCCTTCCTTATGCTGCCTCATGATAAATGAATTGTTGTAGCTCTTGTAGAAGCCTGTTATCTGGAAACACATGAGCATCAGTATAATGAAGATAAATGACGCTGTCAGTGTTTCACGCAGATTGTGAGCTGAGTCGGAATTGATATTCTGAATATCGAAGATTATATTTCTTGAAGCTACATAAGCGAGGTTTCTATTGTCCAGATCATTAGTGAGTTTCTCTCTGATATCGGAATTGATTGCAAGCTCTTTAAGGATCATATTGTAATAACGATAGGCTGTCTGTGCGATGCCGAGTATTTCAGAGGCAACGAAGATCATATCATTTACGAGATGCTCTTCGAGAGACATATTATCATTAAGTATGACTTTGATCGGTTCAGCATCTCCGCCATAGAGACTGTTTATGAAATCGTTCGGAAGGATGATAAGCGCGGTGAGCTCACCTTTTTTTACAAGCTCTTTACCGTATTCAAGATCCTTTATCTCTCTGATATCAGCGGATTCCTTGATGCTGTCCATATTTTTGGCAAAGTTCATGGCCGAATCGTTTTCGGCGCTCTGCTCGGGCATATACATACCGATTGTTACAGCCGCAAAGGATTCTTTACTGTAGATCAGATCCTCGGAGTACGCCAGAAGAAGCCCCGCCGTAAGAGCGAAGATAAGAGCAGTTATAAATACACTTGGGATTAATCTGGAAGCCCTTTTTGTGTCGGCTCTCCAGAGACGTAGGAAGCTGCTTTTCATTTGACGATACTCTTTCTTAAGATATTTACGTAATCCTGATCTGCACCGCCCGGAATCTGAGAAACATTGCCGTTTTCAATCAGATAAACCTTGTCGCAGACCTTAAATACGCTTTCTTCATGTGACGCGATGATAACGATGCCGCCTGCCTGTTTGAAGGATATTATATAATCCAGGATATCACGGCGGGCAACCATATCAAGTGCTGAGAATGGCTCATCCATCAGAAGAACCATAGGCTTATTCATAAGTATGGAGGTAAGAGCAAGACGCTTCTTCATACCTCCTGACATGCTGCTTACGCGAACATTCGCAAATTCGGAAACACCCAGACGTGAAAGAGGGAGAGAAGAGATTGTCTGTATGATCTCTGCCTTATTCATAGGTGTCCAGATCTTCAGGTTATCAACTGCAGTGAGTTCCGGAATAAGAGGATTCTCCTGAGTTACATATCCGAAGTTTTTACGATACTCTGAAGGGTTGCCTGAAAGGCTTATGTCATCAAGTGTGACATCACCGCTGTCAGGCTTCTTAACTCCGGCAATTGCCGAAAGAAGAGTCGACTTACCGGTACCGTTTGCACCGAGAAGGCCGATGAAGCTGCCGTATTCTACTTCGAGAGAAGCTTCATTTATTACCTTTTTATGCTTATAGCTGAGTGACAGCTTATCAATCTTTAACATTTCAGTACCTCATATATTTTATACAATGCCGGGAATTGTTGCTTGTATTTTTTATCTGCAATTCTTCATCATTGTATTTTATACTGAGAGAGGTCTATTCGCAAGTGATTTATCTTAGTTTTGGAATAAGACACACCGCCTTCGTAAAAAAAACAAATTTTGTCAACATTAATATCACAGAATCGTCACATTTTAATGATAAGCTCTGAACATAGTCATGAATTAGACAGTGAACTGACAATATAAAAAGGAGATGTTTAAATTGGATGACAGACGTTACGATGAGAGTATGAATAATGGGGATGCTTATTCCGGAGATTTTTCCGGACTGACATATAATGAAGGCGTTGAGACCGACTTCAGCAACAGGTACGAGGACAGGGCTTATTATGAAGGAAAGATAAGACCTGAAAATACAGGAATATTCCAGAAGCCACAGGTTGATGAGAGTATGAAGCGTTTCCAGAGACCGGAGCAGAGAACTGAAGCGGCCGGATGTATGGAAAACTATCAGAAGCCTCAGACTGATAACAGTATGAATCAGTATCAGGGTCAGCCTGTTAGCGGCAGAGTTGATCAGTATCAGAACCAGCCTGTAAGCAGTAATATGAATCAGTATCAGAACCAACCTGTAAGCAGCGTAAATCCATATCAGAAGCCACAGGTCGAGAGAGTCGGAAGCAGACTGCAGTTTACACCTTCAGGCAGTCAGTACGGCAGTGGTTCTTCGGTGAAACCTTTAGGTCCGATCACGACGCCTCCTGTTCATGAGGAGAAGAAGGATACAGAGGCTGAGGCTCCTGCAGCCGGAAAGAGTAAGAAAAAGAAGAGAGGCATGCTCACTGTTCTGAAGACAACGGCAGCAGCCATAATCCTTGGTGGATTTGCCGGTGCATCCTTCTACGGAGTCAATCATTATCTTGGTAAAAATGATACAAAGAGTAAATCAACTGTTGAAACGTCAGCAATAGCAGAAACGGTTTCATCACAGGGAATCACTGATCTGAGCGGAACCTCCGGAACTCTGAATTATGATGTTTCTAAAATAGCAGCTGAAGTTCAGCCGTCGATAGTTTCCATCACAACGACAGTAACCACAACCTACCAGTATTATTTCCAACAGTTCGAACAGGAATCAACCGGTGCGGGTTCTGGAATCATAGTTGGTAAGGATGACGAACATCTGTATATAGCTACAAATTACCACGTTGTTGAAGGTGCATCAGAGATAAATGTCGGCTTCGTTGATGGCGAGATACTTAAGGCACGTATCAAGGGTTATGACGCAAATGCAGATATTGCAGTTGTAACAGTTGACTTCGCGGATATGAAGGATTCTACAGCTGATGCGATCAAGATAGCAGCAGTTGGTAATTCTGACAGCCTTCTGGTTGGTGAGCCTGTCATTGCCATCGGTAATGCTCTCGGCTACGGACAGTCAGTAACGGTTGGATATATAAGTGCTCTGGACAGACAGATCGAAGGCGGCTACGGAACCTACATTCAGACAGACGCAGCGATCAATCCGGGCAACAGCGGCGGCGCCCTTATCAATTCACAGGGCCAGGTCGTAGGTATCAATTCAGTCAAATATGTTGACAGCAAGGTTGAGGGAATGGGCTTCTCTATCCCGAGCAACAGGGCAATGTCCATAATTGAAAATATAATAGAAGGTAAGAACGGTAAGACTTACCTCGGTATCACGGGCGCGGATATCAGCAAAGAATATGCTCAGATTTACGGTTTCCCTGAGGGAATATATGTAAAAAGTGTTGAGAGCAGCTCTCCTGCAAGTGAAGCCGGTATCCACACGGGTGATATAATTGTTGAATTTGACGGAAAGTCTGTATATACTTATGATGAACTTCTGGCAATGATAGAGAAGCATGATGACGGTGACAAGGTCAAGATGACTGTATACCGTACAGACGACAGAGGAAATTATAAGAAGGTTGAGATTGAGGCTGAACTTGGCTTCTCGGTTACAAGCCACTAAGGACATATGTATAAGTTAATTACAACAGACGGACGAGCAAAAAGAGGTATATTTGAAACACCGCATGGTGACATACAAACTCCTGTTTTTATGAACGTAGGTACAGCCGCAGCAATCAAAGGTGCTGTGGCTACCTCTGATTTAGAGACTATTGATACTGAGGTCATGCTCTGCAATACCTATCATCTTCACGTACGACCGGGAGATGAGATAGTTAAGAAGCTGGGCGGACTTCACAGGTTTACAGACTGGAAGAGACCTATACTTACCGATTCGGGCGGATTCCAGGTTTATTCTCTTGCAAAGCTGAGAAATATAAAGGAAGAAGGCGTAACCTTCAATTCTCACGTGGACGGCAGAAAGATCTTTATGGGTCCTGAGGAGAGTATGCAGATACAGTCAAATCTTGCTTCTACGATAGCGATGGCATTTGATGAGTGTCCTCCTGCCAAGGCGGAGAGGAGCTATATCGAGAAGTCGGTTGAGAGAACCTACAGATGGCTGCTCCGATGCAGAGACAAGATAAATGAGCTGAACAGTCTTGAGGATACCATCAATAAGGAACAGTTCCTTTTCGGTATCAATCAGGGCGGAGTTATCGATGATATCCGTATCGATCATGCAAAAAGGATCAGTGAACTGGATCTTCCGGGCTATGCAGTCGGCGGTCTTGCTGTTGGTGAGACGCATGAGGAGATGTATCACATTCTTGATGTTACGGTTCCTTATCTTCCGCAGAATAAACCTACTTATCTCATGGGAGTCGGAACACCTGCAAACATATTGGAGGCGGTTGACAGAGGAATAGATTTCTTCGATTGTGTATATCCATCGAGAAACGGTCGCCATGGTCAGGTTTATACCAATAAGGGAAAACTGAATATTAAGAATAAAAAATACGAATTGGATGACAGGCCGATCGCAGAGGATTGTGGATGCCCTGTATGTAAGAGGTATTCAAGAGCCTATATCAGACATCTCATGAAAGCAGACGAAATGCTGGGATTAAGATTTTGTGTCTTGCATAATTTATACTTTTATAATAATATGATGAGAGAAATTCGCGAAGCCATAGAAGAACATCGTTTTCAGGATTATAAGAAAATGCGTCTCGCAGGCTTTGAAGAGAATAAAATAATTTAAAGGAGTCAGAAAATGTTAAGTTTTTTACCAGTGATTTTGGCTGATGAGGCTGCAACGGAGGCTGCTACAGAGGCTGCAAAGAAGTCGACAAGCGGTGGTTTTGGTGTGACAGGTATTATTTTATACCTTGTATTCTTCATCGCACTTATGTATTTCCTTCTTATCAGGCCACAGAAGAAGCAGAGCAGAAAGCAGGAAGAGGTTATGAGTTCAATTGAGCCGGGTGATAATATCATGACAACCAGCGGCTTCTACGGAACTATCCTTGATGTTGTTGATGAGACAACAGTTATCGTTGAGTTCGGAAACAACAAGAACTGCAGAATTCCAATGCATAAGAGGGCAATCGCTGAGGTAGAGAAGGCCGGAACTGCTGAAATAAAAGAAGAAGAGCAGAGTGATAAGTAAAAGGATCCTAAGCCCGATATAGTTAGCTATGTCGGGTTTTCCTATATTATTGGAGAAATAAGAGTGAAGAAGAGATTAGCCTATATTTTAACAGGAATAATGATGATCGCCTCTCTTACGTCCTGCGGTAAAGAGGACAAAAAGGGCGGAAATGAACCTGCGACTCAGAAGAAAACTGAGGCATCATCTACAGAAAATACAACTGAACCGGGTGGCGATCCAATTGCTACAGGAACAGATGCAACTTCTACCGATGCCGTTAAGAATCTGATGGGCTACTACAAGCACAATGAGTACATAAACGAGCTTGCGGGTTTTAAGGTTAAGGTTAACGGCCATTCGTGGGTATTTTACAATTCTGCAGAGGTTGCTGCGGCTGCCGGTGTGGAAGAACAGGAGATTAAGGACCTCTGGAATGGAGAAACCTCACCTTATGATAAGGATATGTCGTTCTGTATGATAGCGGGAAATAAATCAACAGGATCGAATATCATCATAAGCTATTACTATGTTAACAGTGAACTTAACAAGGATACAACTGCGGAATATTATCTTCAGGTTGCTGCAAACCAGACAGAGGGAGCAGAGGTTAAGAAGATCACTTTTGTTAACAGAGATTTTTATGCGCTTGTTATCCCTCCGGAAAAGGAAGGTGGATTTGAACAGATCAGATATGCAACAAAGGTCAATGGGCTCATAGTTGTTATATCATTTACAATCGGTGAAAATGAAAATATCGATCTTCTTGAGATGATGTTTTCACCGCTTGAGTGATGGGGAGACTTTATGTCGGAGAGTTTATAATGAGACGTAAAAGATGTATGGCTGTATTTTTAACACTGATCATTGCTGCGTCAGGGTTATCAGCCTGTGGAAAAAAGAACAAGAATAAAAGTACGGAAGAGGCTTCCGTTACAGAAGCTGTTACAGAGGATACTCAGACACCTATCAATCTGACAAAGACCTACAAAAGAGGACGAGTTAACGGTCAGAAATATAAGAATGAGTTTTTCAACTTCTCCTGCGACTTTGATGAGGGCTGGAGAGTATATAATGATGAAGAGATCGATCAGATCAACCAGTTTCAGGCCGGAGCTGCAACCGATGAAAATGTGGCTCTTGTACTTGAAGAAAGTTATCTGCTTGATATGGCCGCAGCAAGATATGACGGCAAGGGAAGTATAAGCATGATAGTCAGGACTATCCAGACGGATTATTTTTCCGAGAGGGATTATGCTGAATCAGGTATGGATGCAGCGGCTGAAAGCCTCAGACAGAGCGGCTATACGGATGTTAAGGCAGAGATAGGTTCGGCACAGTTCTGCGGAAGAGAAAGAGTTTCAATCAATATTTCCGCCGTTAGTCCTCCTGATGCGTCAGCAGGTGATGCAACCAGGGCTGATGCGGAAAAGGAAGCTGATACGAATTCGGCTGAGGATCGCAGAATATTTGAAAAGCAGCTCACAACGGTCAATGGAAAATACATCTGTGTGCTTACTTTTAAGGCTGACAGCGAGAAGGAAGTAGACGAGATAATAAAACTGTTCAAATAACAGGTAACATACACATTAATATGTGTTATGATATAAATGCTCATCATGATCGGTTATAAATGATGAGACAAAAATGAGGAGGTAATCAGGGTGGAAAAATTACATCAGTCAAATCTTGAAAAAAATGTTGATATCAGAAAGGTGGCCATAATCGGATGTGGTTTTGTTGGTTCATCTACTGCATTTGCACTTATGGAGAGCGGACTTTTCTCAGAGATCGTTCTTATCGATGTTGATCACAGCAGAGCTGAGGGCGAGGCAATGGATATAAGCCACGGCGTACCTTTCGTAAAACCTATGAAGATATATGCCGGCGATTATGATGACATCGTTGATGCTTCAATCATAATAATCACAGCAGGTGCTGCTCAGAAGCCGGGAGAGACAAGACTTCAGCTCGTTCAGAAGAATGTAGCTATATTTAAATCAATTATTCCGGAGATCAGCAAGAGAAAATGCGAGGGCGTTCTGCTTATCGTTTCAAATCCTGTTGATATCCTTACCTATGTTGCTCAGAAGCTTTCAGGCTTCCCTGTAAACAGAGTTATCGGTTCAGGTACTGTTCTTGATACTGCAAGACTTAAGTCAAGACTTTCAGAGCATCTTGATGTTGACAGCAGAACAGTTCATGCATTCATTATCGGAGAGCATGGTGACAGCGAGCTTGCTGCATGGAGCAGTGCGACTGTTTCAGGTGTTCCTCTTTCAAAGTTCTGTGAGATGAGAGGACATTTTAATCATGATGAGTCTGAGAGACATATTCAGGAAATGGTTAAGAACAGTGCATATGAGATCATCGAGAGAAAGAAAGCTACCTACTACGGCGTTGCAATGGCTGTTAGAAGAATCTGCGAGGTTATCGCAAGAGATGAGAAGTCTATTCTTTCTGTTTCAAGCCTTATGGAAGGTCAGTACGGTCTCAGAGATATCTGCCTTTCAATGCCAACCATAGTCGGTGCTGACGGTGTTGAGGAGAAGGTTCCTATCTCACTTGATGAGGACGAGATCACAAAACTCATGGCATCAGCACAGGCTCTTAAGGATATAGCTCAGTCACTTGATCTTTCAATGCCTGAGATAGAATCCGGTGCAGACGGAAACGAAGAGTAGGAATTAAAAAGTAATAAATAATGCAATATGACTGCAACTGTATTATAATGGATAGTACAGTTGCAGTTGTTGTAATTGGAATAATTAAACAGGGGAAATACTATGAAATTCATATCGTGGAATGTTAACGGAATAAGAGCCTGCGCAGGCAAGGGCTTTATGGACTATTTCAATGAAGCTGATGCAGATATCTTCTGTATACAGGAGAGCAAGATGCAGGAAGGACAGCTTAAGCTTGATATGCCGGGCTATCATCAATACTGGTATTCGGCTGATAAGAAGGGCTATTCGGGCACGGCTGTATTTACGAAGAAGGAACCGATTTCGGTAGAGAAGGGCATGGGTATAGATATCCATGACCACGAAGGCAGGCTTATTATGCTCGATATGGGCAGCTATTATTTCATTACTGTTTATGTACCGAATGCACAGACAGAGCTTAAGAGACTTGATTACAGAATGCAGTGGGAGGACGACTTCCGCGATTACGTGTGTGAGTTGAAAAAGATCAAGCCTGTCATCATCTGTGGAGACATGAATGTTGCACATCAGGAGATCGACCTTAAGAATCCTGACAGCAACCATATGAATCCGGGCTTTTCTGATGAAGAAAGAGGCAAGATGACCGAACTTCTTGAGTCGGGCTTTGTTGACAGCTTCCGTTACAAATATCCCGATGCCGTTGATGAGTATTCATGGTGGTCATACCGCATGAAGGCGCGCGAGAGAAACGTGGGCTGGCGTATCGACTATTTCCTTGTATCAGAAGATGCAAAGGATAAGATCGTTGATTCGAAGATTCATCAGGAGGTGTTCGGATCGGATCACTGTCCGGTAGAACTTGTGATAGAACTTTGATATAGAAAGTTGTATTAGATAAAAAAATAATAGTATAGTGGGCTGCGAGCCCACCAAAACAGAATAATAATTTGTTAAAATGTCCATAGATATAAAAATCAATGGACATTTTTTCTGTGAGGAGGGATCGTTATGCTGATTACTATTATACTGATACTTATAATACTGTGTCTTTGTAAATATCTTTCAAAGGACTGAAAACAAAATGGGGAAATGTTCCTTTATGCAACGGAAAGAAGGAGAGAGCGCCCCATTTAGGTAATTTTTGTTTCCCGTTATGCTGGAGATGCATGGGTTTATTTGCGGGTATGGTCAGCTGTATGATGATCACTGTTAATGGATGGGTGATAATACCCGGGTCTGAACGCCATGCTATGGGTATATGTATGCTGCTGCCCTGTATCGTTGACGGTTTGCTTCAGAAGAAGACACTGTATGAAAGCAATAATTGTAGAAGAATGATTGTTGGATTTCTCGCGGGGTACGGCATGAGATCGATAGCATATGGAATATGGACTTAAGTGGAGAATATTGTGAAGATAAATAGATTTTTATCTATGGGAGGCATTGATCAGTGAATTAAACTATCTGGGATATTACCTGCGGTATGGATTCGACTTTTAAGAATCTGTACCGCTTTTTATATGATTGAAAATAATGTATTATCATGATAATATTTAATATATTAATTCTAATAAAATTGGATCAAATATGCAATATATTTATCAGGGAGTGCAGTATCAAAAACACAGGAATATGGGGTGCTATGTGCCGGTGGCACATGTCTGGTACTGACCGAAACGGCAGGGGCAGGTGATATAATGGAACAGACAATAAAAAAAATAGGGCGTGAGATGGGAATATATATGAGTATTGTAATGAGCCTTTTTTTGTCGCTCATAGGTACTCTGATGTCCGGGCATTTTAAGGTTCAGTCGTTTATTCTCAGCTTTCTGATCAGTCTGATGATCAGTATAGTGATATCTATGCTGGTTCCGATGGGCAAGGTGAGCCAGAGCGTTGACAGGAAGATGAATCTGCGTCCGGGAAGCATGAAGGCGAGATGTATGGAGAGCCTCGTTTCGGATCTGATCTATACACCTATCATGACCGTTTGTATGGTAAGTTTTGCGTATATGATGGCTATGAAGCAGAGCCATGGACATACCGATATGAAGTATGTTCCGACACTGCTGAGATCACTTGGCGTCAGCCTGGTGGTTGGATATTTGTTAGTGTTTATATTTCAGCCTCTTTTCTTGAAGATGCTGTTAAAGAAATATAATGTTCCGCAGGGACCTGGTGGTCCTGGTGCGGGAAAACCGGGGCTGGGAGCAGGAAGACCGGAGTCCGGAGAGGGACGTCCATAAGCGGGAGAAGGGCGTCGGAAAAAGTATTGATTGATCGGAATAAATACTGATCAGACGGGGAGTATGGTCTGAAATCAGGAGGTAAAAATATGAGTACGTTTCATGTTGATCTTAGGAAGGTTGTTGATGACAGTTATGATGTTGTTGTCGGATATCAGCTTTTTGATCAGCTAATCAAGGACATTAAAAACGGTATGGTCGGAAAACTGCATAAATTTGCAGTGATAACCGACAGTATAGTAGACAGCTTGTATGGCAGGAAAATATATGAACGACTGCTTGAGGAGGGCTATCAGGCTGACTATTTTGTATTTCCGGAAGGGGAGAAGAGCAAGACAAGAGAGATGAAGGCAGAGCTGGAGGATCAGCTGCTTGCCAAAGGCTTCCGAAGAGACTGCTGCATGATAGCTGTCGGCGGAGGAGTTGTTACCGATCTCGTTGGTTTCCTTGCAGGTACCTTCGGAAGAGGAGTTCCGTTCATCAATTATGCGACAACGCTCCTTGCTGCGGCAGATGCTTCTGTTGGAGGTAAGACAGCAGTTGATACACCGCTTGCTACCAATCTGATCGGTTTGTTCAATCAGCCGGTAAAGGTTTATCTTGATATCGCAACCTGGGAGAGCCTTCCGAAGAGACAGATAATAAGCGGTCTTGCCGAGACAATCAAGCATGCATGTCTGGCGGATAAGGACTTCTTCATCTACCTTGAAGATCATATGGATGACATACTTAAGCTTGATAAAACTGCCTGTGAGCATATTGCCGAGGAGAACTGCCGTATCAAATACGAAGTGGTTATGAAGGACGAGAGAGAGTCCGGCCTCAGAGAGGTTCTCAATCTTGGACATACGGTAGGACGTGCGGTAGAGACAGTAAGTGATTATGAGCTGATGCATGGAGAAGCAGTTGCGATAGGACTTGTAGCGGCTGTTGATCTCTCATTAAAGCTGGAACTCATCTCAAAGGAAGACAGGGACAGAGTTGTGGCACTTCTGGATAAAGCAGGGCTGCCGACGGTTATACCTGATTATATCGACAGAGAGGTACTTGTAAAGAAACTGTATACCGATAAAAAGGTTCGTGACGGAAGGCTTCGTTTCGTACTTCAGGATGGTATCGGTTCGGTAAAAGAATTTGAACCCGGTGTTTTTGCAACTCCGATCAGTGAGGGTATGGCAAGAGAAATAATTATGAATATGTGATGCATTCATTATTTATTTGTGATTCGCTGTAATTATATGATACCATGATTTTATGGATGCATTGTTTAGGAAACAGAATGAAAGCCGGAAGATGGTTAATGTGTGTAATAAAAAAGCATGAGTAATATCAATTACCCATGCTTTTTTTTTATTCATATTTATGCAAGTGAAGCAGTGATGATAGCCATTGAGTAAACCTCAATCGCATTACAGCCTCTTGACAGATCGTTTATCTGTGCATTTAATCCGAGAAGGATAGGACCGTATGCTTCAAAGTTACCCATTCTCTGAGCAATCTTATAACCGATATTTCCGGCATTGATGTCAGGGAAGATGAAAGTGTTTGCATAACCTGCAACCTCTGAATCAGGACATTTCTGACGAGCAACTCTCGGAGAAACGGCTGAATCAAACTGGAACTCACCATCGATAGGTGTATCAGGATATTCTTCGATAGCCTTCTGTGCGGCGTTACGCATCTTGGTAACGGTATCGCCGGCGCCTGAGCCGTGAGTAGAATATGACAGGAATGCAACCTTAGGATCGATACCGAATACCTTTGCACATCTGATGGTTTCTCCGCATATCTCAACAAGCTCATCTTCGGAAGGGCTGATGTTGATAGCGCAGTCAGCCATTGCGATAACTTCATTTCCGCCTGTTGCAGAAGGACGTACAAGAATGAAGCATGATGAAACGATAGAATTGCCCGGTTTGGTCTTGATGATCTGAAGGGCAGGTCTTACGGTATCTGCCGTCGAATATGTTGCTCCGCCGAGCAGACAGTCTGCAACCTTCATCTGAACAAGCATGGTTCCGAAATAATTGGCCTGGCGGAGTATCTTCTCTGCCTTATCTTTGGTCATTCCTTTAGCTTTTCTTATCTCAACGAAAGCATCAACCATTTCATCAAATTTATCATAATTATTTGGATCTATTATTTCTGCACCTCTGATATTAAAACCTGCATCTTCAGCAGCAGCCCATATTTCATCCCTGTTTCCGAGAAGTATCGGATGAAGGAAACTGCTGGCAAGAAGTCTTGATGCAGCCTCGAGAATCCTGGAATCCGAACCTTCCGTAAGGACGATTCTCTTAGGATCCTTCTTAAGCTTCTCTATCATAGAGCCAAAACCAAATTCCATTTATTGTTACCTCCCATAAGTTTATAGTATCAAGTGTGTGGTGCCCCATAAAGATACATAATAAGTATACTACAAATCAATGATTATTTGTAGATATTTTTATTAAAAATAATTCAAAATTCTGATGACAAATACAGCTTTCAAAATGTAAAATTATACGTATAAATCAGTGTCAAAAAATAGTGTATGAATCAGGTGTATTTATTTGTAAAGTGGTAACAGGCAGTAATAATATACATAAAGAAAATATGTGTATTATCTGTAAAAATGTCATCCTGAATAAAGTATATAAAAAAGGAGAGGTACGGTATAACCAAGGCGTACGGGTGAGCAAAATGAAAGATGAATTCAGAAAAAAAGCAGAAGAAATAGTGGATAAGATGACAGTCAGTGAGGTTGCCGGTCAGCTGAAATACAATGCCCCTGCAATCGACAGGCTGGGTATACCGGCTTATAACTGGTGGAATGAGGGACTGCACGGAGTTGCGAGAAGCGGAACCGCGACAGTATTTCCTCAGGCAATCGGACTTGCGGCAATGTTTGACAGAGATATGCTTAAGCGTATTGCTGAGGTTATTTCTACAGAGGCAAGAGCAAAATATAACGAGAACAGAAAACATGGCGACAGAGGCATCTATAAAGGAATAACTCTCTGGTCGCCGAATATAAACATCTTCAGGGATCCGAGATGGGGAAGAGGACAGGAAACCTATGGTGAGGATCCGTATCTTACCGGTGAACTTGGAGTATCCTTCATCAAAGGACTTCAGGGCGATGGGGAGTATATGAAAACAGCTGCGTGTGCAAAGCATTTTGTGGCTCATTCCGGTCCGGAGGAGCTTCGCCATGGCTTTAATGCAGTGGTTTCAGAGAAGGATCTTGCAGAGACCTATATGCCTGCTTTTGAGAAGGCTGTTAAGGTTGGTAAGGTCGAGGCTGTCATGGGTGCCTATAACAGGACAAATGGCGAGCCATGCTGCGGAAGTGAGAAACTGATCGAGGATAAGATCAGAAAAGAATGGGGCTTTGAGGGACATTTTGTTTCGGACTGCTGGGCAGTCATGGATTTTCATAAGCATCATATGGTGACTGATACTCCGGAGGAATCGGCTGCAATGGCTCTGAATGCCGGCTGCGATCTGAACTGCGGCAGCTGCTATGAGTCTATCGAAACGGCTCTTGATAAGGGGCTGATAACTGAAGACAGGATGAGAGAGGCTGCAAAGCGTATTTACACCACAAGAGCGAAGCTCGGTATGTTTGCTGAGTCGACGGAATATGACAGCCTGAACCAGCTTGATGTTGATACTGCCGAGAATAAAAAGCTTTCCTACGAGGCGAGCTGCAGATCACTTGTCATGCTGAAGAATGACGGAATACTGCCGCTTAAGAATGTGAAAAATATAGCTGTTATAGGTCCGAATGCAAATTCACAGATGGTTCTTGAGGGCAACTATAACGGCGTTGCATCGGAGTATGTGACGAATCTTGAAGGAATCACAAGACGTGTTATGGAGGCTAATCGTGCAGCTGAAGCATTGAATGATGACAAGGCTAATCGTGCGGCTGATGGATTGAACAGGGATAAGGCGGATGGTTCGGCTGAGCCCGGACAGAAAATGAGAGTATTCTTCTCTATGGGCTGCCATCTCTATAAGGATAAGATCTATGCCTTTGAACAGAATGATGATCTTATCAGTGAGGCTGTATCGATAGCTGATCACAGTGATGTTGTTATTCTGTGTGTTGGACTCGATACAACGATAGAGGGCGAAGAGGGCGATACCGGAAATGCCTTCGCGGCAGGTGACAAGATCGATCTCTTCCTTCCGGATTCACAGAGAAGACTTATCAGAAAACTTGCAGAAACCGGAAAGCCGATCGTCCTGGTCAACAATACCGGCAGTCCGATGGACTTTACGGAAGAAGAGAATTACTGCTCGGCTATAATTCAGAGCTGGTACAGCGGAGAGTATGGTGGACTTGCACTTGCAGATACATTGTTTGGTAAGAACTGTCCGAGCGGAAAGCTTCCGATCACATTTTATAAAAATGGTTCTCTTCCGGAGTTCACGGATTACAGCATGAAGGGACGTACCTACAGATATCTTGATGATGAGCCGGAGTATCCGTTTGGATATGGACTGAGCTATACGAAATTTGAATACAGTGATCTGGAAATTACTGATAGCGAAAGCAACGGTGATATTTCAATGGACAGCACAGAGAATGTTATAAAGTGTACCGTAAAGCTGTCGAATAGCGGTAATATCGATGCCGAAGAGATTACTGAGGTTTATGTTGCTCAGAATGTGGTTGAGAAGGCTGAAAATGATAAGAACGGCGAATACCTCGGACGTATGGAGATAGATAACCAGCCAAAATACAAGCTGGCAGGATTTGCGAGAACAGCTGTAAAAGCAGGTGAGACAGTTAAGCTTACCATAGACATAGATAAAAATGAGCTGATGACAGTTCTTTCAGACGGAAGCAGAGCTCTCCTTCGAGGAAGATATAATGTCTATGTCGGCGGCAGTCAGCCTGATGCCGTAAGCGAGAGACTGCTCGGAGCAGCTCCGCTATGTGAAACTGTTGAAATATAGTGGTGTATTAGTTCTAAATTTCATGGTTATCTGAAATACATTTTGTGATGTATCATGGTATACGAATCGGTATGACTCGTAATATGTATCAATCATATTCAGCAACGTAGAGTTTTCTGTGATCCGGTGCGAATGATGAATGATTTACGATAAATGGCCGATTTGTAATCATGATATGGATGACATATCGTTTTAACAGGAGGTTACGATGTATATAGGAGTCGATCTCGGAACGTCTGCCGTTAAGCTTCTTCTGATGGATGATGACGGGCAGATCGTGAAGAGTATTTCAAAGGAATATCCTATATCCTTCCCGAAGGACGGCTGGTCTGAACAGAATCCGGAGGACTGGTATATTCAGTCAGTTGCCGGGATTAAAGAACTCAGTTCAGGCTGTGAGGACAGGATAGATGGAATAGGAGTCGGAGGACAGATGCATGGACTGGTTGTTCTTGACGAGAATGACAGCGTGATACGTCCTGCAATACTCTGGAATGACGGAAGAACCGGAGAAGAGGTTGATTACCTCAATAACGTGATCGGTAAGGATAAGCTTTCGGAATACACCGGAAATATAGCCTTCGCAGGATTTACGGCACCGAAGATACTCTGGATGAAGAAGAATGAACCGGAAAACTTCGGGAAGATAAAAAGGATAATGCTTCCGAAGGATTATATCGTTTACAGATTCACGGGTATTTCATCATCGGATTATTCTGATGCGGCAGGCATGCTTCTTCTTGATACTAAGAACAAGAAATGGTCGCAGGAGATGATAGATATCTGCGGCATAAGAGAGGAGATGCTTCCAAAGCTTTACGAAAGCTATGATGTCGTAGGATGTGTTAAGGCTTCTGTTATGGATGAGCTTGGGCTTTCGGGCGAGGTTAAGGTTGTTGCCGGGGCAGGAGACAATGCAGCGGCTGCAATCGGAACAGGTGCCTGCGGAGCAGGAAAATGCAACCTTTCGCTTGGTACATCAGGAACCATATTTATTACATCGGATAAGTTCGCTGTTGATGATAACAATTCACTACACAGCTTCTGCCATGCAGACGGAGGCTTCCACCTGATGGGCTGTATGCTTTCAGCTGCTTCATGTAATAAGTGGTGGATGGATGATGTCCTTGGTGACAGCGATTATGCGGCCGAACAGGCGAAGATGATGAAGCTCGGTAAGAATAATGTGTATTTCCTTCCGTATCTCATGGGAGAGAGATCGCCGTATAATAATCCGGCTCTGAGAGCTGCATTTATGGGCATGAGGATGGATACTTCGAGAGAGGATATGTCGCTTGCCGTACTTGAAGGCGTTGCTTTCGGACTCAGGGATTCTCTTGAGGTTGCAAGAAGCCTCGGCATAGAGGTTAATGAATCGACAATCTGTGGCGGCGGTGCGAAGAGTCCGCTGTGGAGAAAGATCATAGCGGCTG
This sequence comes from uncultured Lachnospiraceae bacterium, assembly GCA_946544235.1. Taxonomy (GTDB): domain Bacteria; phylum Bacillota; class Clostridia; order Lachnospirales; family Lachnospiraceae; genus Eubacterium_Q. The sequence goes on from CAMNMC010000089.1 coordinate 38,641, forward strand.
TTATGAACCTGAAGCTTTTGATAGTAGAAAATGATGAAGGTCCGGCACTCGGCGGTGCAATCCTTGCAGCGGTTGGATGCGGAAAATATAAGGACGTCCAGGAGGCTAAGGAAAAGATCATAAACTACAAAGAAGAAATACTTCCTGATGCAGAACTGGTTGCGGCCTATGAAGAGAGATACAGTGAGTATAAGAAGCTTGTTGCGGCTGTGCTGCCGCTGTACTGATACTAAATTACCATTATTGGATAAGCAGTATCATATATTGTTTGTGAATAGAAAAATATCGATACAGTAGTATCGTGGATTAATGGAGGAATAAAAAATGGCTGAAATATTTAAGAACATCCCTGAAATAAAGTATGAGGGACCACAGAGCAAGAATCCTTTTGCATTTAAGTACTATGACCCGGACAGAATAGTTATGGGTAAGAAGATGTCAGAGCAGCTGCCTTTCGCTATGGCATGGTGGCATAATCTCGGTGCGAACGGCGTTGATATGTTCGGTCGCGGAACCATTGACAAGAGCTTTGGTGCATCGGCTGAGGGAACCATCGAGCATGCTAAGGCTAAGGTTGATGCAGGTATCGAGTTCATGAAGAAGCTTGGAATCAAGTATTACTGCTGGCATGATGTTGATCTTGTACCTGAGGATGAGGATATCAATGTTACCAATGAGAGACTGGATATCATCTCTGACTATATCCTTGAGAAGACAGCCGGAACAGATATCAAGTGTCTCTGGGGAACTGCAAATATGTTCAGCCATCCAAGATTTATGAATGGTGCAGGCAGTACAAATGATGTAAATGTTTACTGCTTTGCAGCAGCTCAGGTTAAGAAGGCTATTGATATAACAGTTAAGCTCGGCGGTAAGGGCTATGTATTCTGGGGCGGCCGTGAAGGCTATGAGACACTCCTTAATACAAGGGTTAAATTCGAGCAGGAAAATATTGCAAACCTTATGAGAATGGCAAGAGATTACGGAAGAAGCATCGGTTTTAAGGGAACATTCCTCATCGAGCCAAAGCCGAAGGAACCAATGAAGCATCAGTATGATTTCGATGCTGCAACAGCTATCGGATTCCTTAAGGAATATGGCCTTGATAAGGACTTCAAGATGAATATCGAAGCTAACCATGCTACACTTGCAGGTCATACCTTCCAGCATGAGCTGAGGATCAGCCGTATCAACGATATGCTTGGTTCCATCGATGCAAACCAGGGTGATATGATGCTTGGATGGGATACAGACTGCTTCCCAAGCAATGTATACGATACAACACTTGCAATGTATGAGATCGTTAAGAACGGCGGACTTCCTGTAGGAATTAACTTCGATTCCAAGAACAGACGTCCAAGTAACACTTACGAAGATATGTTCCATGCATTTATTCTTGGTATGGATTCTTTCGCATTCGGACTTCTTAAGGCTGCCGAGATCATCGAGGACGGAAGACTTGAAGGCTTCGTTGATAAGAAATACAGCAGCTTCGAATCAGAACTCGGACAGAAGATACGTCGCGGCGAGACAACTCTTGCCGAACTTGCAGAGAAGGCTTCTGAGATGAAGAACGTTGCAACACCTGTTTCAGGTGCACAGGAATACCTTGAAGGTGTGCTGAATAATATTCTGTTAAATTAAAGTTTGCGCGAACTACAAGCGGTGCGAAAAAAGCAGAATAAACTGTATGAGATTGCTCAAATACAGTTTAATTCTGCTTTTTTCATAGCGCGCCAGCGCGACACCGAGCTTTACGCGAAGCGTAATGCGAGACGATCCGCTTGTAGTACATTACAATAGACTTTAATTTGTATTGACATACGTTGGATATGGGTGTATAACATAATTGTTAGCACTCATATGCGGTGAGTGCTAACAAGATTAAAAGTGTATTCTCGTTAATAATAATATATCAAATATAATGTCAAAATAAAGACAGGAGGTGCAGCATATGAATGCAGATAAATTTACAAAAAAATCGCTTGAAGCGATAGAAAACTGCCAGAAGCAGGCTATGGAGTACGGCAATCAGGAGATCAAAGCTGAGCATATTCTGTACAGCCTGCTGACCATAGAGGACAGCCTTATCGTTAAGCTGCTGACCAAGATGAATATTGATACAGACGAGCTTGTCAGAGATGCTGAGAAGGCTGTGGCGATGCTTCCTAAGGTTGGCGGTTCGAACAGTGACCTGTACATGGGCACTGATGCCGGCAGAGTAGTCATGAAGGCGGAGGATGAGGCTAAGAAGATGGGAGATGCATATATCTCCGTAGAGCACATCTTCCTCGGACTGCTTGATTCGCCAAATGATGCAATAAAGAAGATATTTAAAAATCATAATATCAAAAAAGACGATTTTCTGAGAGCTCTTGCGGATGTCAGAAAGAACAAGAAGGTTGATTCCGAGAATCCGGAAGATACCTATGATGCTCTTGAAAAATACGGCTATAACCTTGTTCAGCGTGCAAGAGAGCAGAAGCTTGATCCGGTTATAGGACGTGACGGCGAGATCAGAAATATCATCCGTATTCTTTCCAGAAAGACCAAGAACAATCCTGTTCTTATCGGTGAACCCGGCGTTGGTAAGACGGCGGCTATCGAAGGCCTTGCACAGCGTATCGTGAAGGGAGATGTTCCGGATTCGCTGAAGGATAAGGAAATATTTGCCCTTGATATGGGTTCGCTTATTGCGGGTGCTAAGTACAGAGGTGAATTCGAGGAGAGACTGAAGGCTGTTCTTGATGAGGTTAAGAAGAGTGACGGCCAGATCATCATGTTTATTGATGAGATTCATACAATTGTCGGTGCGGGCAAGACAGATGGTTCACTCGATGCCGGAAATATGCTCAAGCCGCTTCTTGCAAGAGGTGAACTTCATTGTATCGGCGCAACGACTATTGACGAATACAGAAAATATATCGAGAAGGATAAGGCACTTGAGAGAAGATTCCAGCCCGTTACTGTTTCCGAGCCGTCTGTTGAGGATACGGTTTCAATCCTCCGTGGTATAAAGAACCGTTATGAGGTTTATCATGGCGTAAAGATTTCCGATGGAGCGCTTGTTTCGGCTGCTGTCCTTTCAAACAGATACATTACAGACAGGTTTCTGCCTGATAAGGCAATCGACCTTGTAGATGAAGCCTGTGCGATGATCAAGACGGAGCTTAATTCCATGCCTGCTGAGCTGGATGAGATTTCCAGACGTATCATGCAGCTGGAGATCGAGCGAGAGGCTTTGAGGAATGAAGAGGACAATCTAAGCCATGAGAGGCTTAAGGCTCTTGAGGAGGAGCTTGCTGAGCTTAAGGAACAGGAAAAAGGCATGAAGGCCACCTGGGACAATGAGAGAGCAGGCGTTGATAAGGTTCGTGAGCTTCGTTCAGAGATTGAGCAGGTTAAGGATGAAATAGAAATAGCACAGAGAAAATACGATCTCAATAAGGCGGCCGAGCTTCAATATGGAAGACTTCCGCAGCTCGAAAAAGAGCTGGAAGAGCTTGAAGGCAAGGTTAATGATAAGGACAGACAACTGCTTCATGAGACAGTTACTGAAGATGAGATCGCGAAGATTATTTCTAAGTGGACAGGCATACCTGTTGCCAAGCTTACGGAGACAGAGAGAAATAAAACTCTTCATCTGGCTGAACAGTTACATAAGAGAGTTGTAGGACAGGATACGGCTGTTGAGCTTGTAAGTGATGCTATAATCCGTTCAAAAGCCGGCATCAAGGATCCTACAAAACCAATCGGTTCCTTCCTGTTCCTCGGACCGACCGGCGTCGGTAAGACCGAACTTGCAAAAACTCTTGCTGAGGCACTCTTTGATAATGAGGCCAGTATCGTTCGTATCGATATGAGTGAATATATGGAGAAGCACAGTGTTGCAAGACTGATCGGAGCGCCTCCTGGATATGTCGGCTATGACGAGGGCGGTCAGCTTACCGAAGCTGTCAGAAGAAAACCATATTCAGTTGTTCTCTTTGATGAGGTTGAGAAAGCGCATCCGGATGTATTTAATGTTATGCTTCAGATTCTGGATGACGGACGTATAACCGATTCCAAGGGCAAGACTGTTGATTTCAAGAATACTATTCTTATCATGACTTCAAATATCGGCTCTGAATTCCTTCTTGAGGGTATTGATGAGAACGGAAATATAAAGAAAGAGGCTGAGAATCAGGTTGAAGGCCTGCTGAAGATGCATTTCAGACCTGAATTTCTGAACCGTCTCGATGAGATAATCATGTTCAAGCCGCTGACCAGGGATAATATCAAGAACATTATTGACCTTCTCGTAAAGGATCTGAACAAGCGGGTTGAGGATAAGGAAATATCGATCGAACTGACCGATAAAGCCAAGGAGCTTATCATTGAAGGCGGATATGATCCGATCTATGGCGCACGTCCACTGAAGAGATATTTACAGAAGAATGTGGAGACTCTGGTTGCACGTCATATCCTGAGCGGTGCGATAAGTCTCGGACAGAAGCTTATGATAGATGCGGAGGATGGTAAGCTGATCGTAAAATAAAAGGTTTTTGACAAAGTCAGTGATGGCTGATTGCGGTTTATTGCAGCTGTATATTGATTGCTTCAAAAAAACAGTTGCAAATATCAAAGAATATTGTTATTCTACGAAAAGAATTTACAGAAAACAGGAGGAGACCAATGAAAAATATTTCTTGCAGATAGTTAATTAAAAATCGTGGTACAAAAGCAGGTGTTTATGCATTATCAGCCGAAACGATATACTTATCGTGTGTGTTGATGTGTTGAAATTGACAGCTCTGTATTGGTATCATGAAATGCAGGAAATAATTCATAGTGGGTTTCTCAGAATATAGTGTGATAATGACTTGGTATGTTCGTGACGTCCGGGCATAGTATGTCGGTATTATTATTGATCAACAGACACCGCAGGATTATTCCTGCGGTGTTATTTTTCGCGATGCTTTTCGAGTCAGGCACATGCGCAGCATGTGATTCCGGCAAATATATGCATGCATGTTTACATGCAATTGCATATATTGGCGGAATCATCATGTTCCGTAGGAACATGTATCTGACGAGTGCCGCGATGAAATAAGTCTCGCAGAGACTTATGAATTCGAAGAATGCAATTATTGCATAAGGAGGCGATTATATGTCATTATTACAGGTTTCGAATCTGACCTTCTGTTATGAAGGCAGCTTTGATAATATATTTGAAAATGTATCATTTTCGGTTGATACAGACTGGAAACTAGGTTTTATCGGCAGAAACGGAAAGGGAAAGACAACCTTCCTGAACCTGCTTCTGGGAAAATACGAATACAGCGGAAGCATAACGACGGACAAAGTATTTGACTATTTTCCTTACAAAATTGAGGCGGATGAAATGACAAAGACGGCTGATGAACTGTCTGAGAAGTGGAAGCCGGGAGTGGAAAGCTGGAGAATAGTCTGTGAACTTAACTGTCTCGGAGTCGATCCGGAGATACTGTATCGACCGATGGGAACCCTTAGCTTCGGCGAGAGAACGAAGGCCATGCTTGCGGTACTTTTCTCCGGAGAAAATGAATTTCTTTTGATCGATGAACCGACAAATCATCTGGACAAGGGAGGACGTGAGATCATTAAGAAATACCTTGCGTCGAAGAAAGGTTTCATCCTTGTTTCTCACGACAGAGATCTGCTTGATCATGTTGCGGATCATATGCTGGTACTGAATCGTGAGTCAATCGAAGTAATGTCGGGCAATTTCAGTTCATGGTGGGAGAATAAAGAGAAGGCTGATACATTTGCAATAGCTGAGAATGATAAACATCAGAAGGAAATCGGAAAGCTCAGGGCTTCGGCAGACAGAGCGGGAAGATGGGCTGAAAAAAATGAAAATACAAAAATCGGTTTTGATCCTGTGAAGGAGAATGACAGATGTATTTCCACGAGAAGCTTTATCGGAGCTAAGACCAAGAAGATGCAGTCCAGAGTGAAGAGTTTTGAGAAGAGAATAGAAAGAGAGATAGAAGAAAAGGAGGGACTGCTGAAGGATATCGAGAAGGTTGATGATCTTAAGCTTATGCCACTTGAGCATCATAAGAAATGTCTGGTTGAATGCAGAAACTTCTCACTTTCGTATAAATCCCCGAATTCAGAAAAAAATGTACTTAACAATATATCCTTTCAATTGAACCGGGGAGATATACTATTTGTAAACGGAGAAAATGGCTGTGGTAAATCCAGTCTCATCAAGGCTATTCTGCGAAATGCGGGAATGAACGGAAATGACAGTCAGGTGGCTATGGAAACAGAGCCGGTTAACGAATATAAGAATAAGGAACAGGATATTTCTGCCAGTGGTTATGATGATACGAAGGTTATAATATCCGGACAGCTTGAAACTGCAAGCGGACTTGTTATTTCTTATATTGACCAGAATACATCGGGACTTAAGGGGAAACTTAAGGATTACTCTATGAAAAATGGACTGACTTACAGCCTTCTTCTGACACTTCTTCGTAAGCTGGATATGAATAGAGTGCAGTTTGAAAAAAATATGGAGGATTATTCGGAGGGACAGAAGAAAAAAGTCTTGATAGCGGCAAGTCTTCTGACTCGGGCACATGTTTATATCTGGGATGAACCGCTTAATTATATAGATGTATTTTCAAGGATGCAGGTAGAGCGGCTGATAGAAGAGTATAAGCCTACCATGATAGTAGTTGAACATGATAAAAGGTTTAGAGAAAAACTGGCAACGAGAGTATTGGAACTGTAAGCTGAAAGAATGATATTACGTAATCGTTTGGGCGCGATAAGTATATAGTTGCCTATGGCAACACGCGCCTCGCGCGGAGAGTGTCGCAAGCGACACTCTTTGTTTATATTAGCATATGAAAATGTTTCATTAAAAAAGGTATGGATATCTTTCTCTTTCACGATGATTGCCCGGAACGATCCATTTTTTTTCGGAATTATTCATTCTGAATTGTTTTGGTGTTGTTCCGGTTATTTTTTTGAAGGCCTGTATAAAATGACTCTGTGTAGAAAAAGAAAGCTGGCACGATATTTCCAGAATTGAGAGATCGGTATTAATGAGAAGATCCTCGGCCATTCTTATCTTTTGATTTCTGATATACTCGTTTATTGATGAACCGGTTTCTTCCTGAAAAGCTCTGGAAAGAAATGTTGAGGAAGTACCGGTATGTTCAGTCAGGTCATTAATAGTAATCCGTTCGTTAAGATGTGCATAGATGTAATTAATACAGGCGCTGACAGGACGTGAGAATTGCTGATCATATTGGAGTTCGTTCATTCGAAAAGTATAATCAAGAATCATATCGTTATGTATCTTCTCAACATCATCCTCTGTCTTTGCGTTATCAAGCATTTGGATATAATGATCGCTCTTGCTGAAAGACTCCTCGGCAGGAAGTCCGCGTTCGATACAGACTCTGGACAGAATACCGGCTGTGATAACCATATGGTATTTAAGGTTAAGGACCGGATCAGTCGAGAGCCTGCCTACGCCATTGCTGTCTCTGAATCTGTGTTGGGATATGTTTTCGCGGATAGCCTTTATATCTCCTAAACCGGCTTTGTGAAAAAAAAGTATTTCTTCTTCAAGGTCACGATGCAGATTATCGACAGACGGATCGTTTTTATCGTTTGTTTTCATAATGACACCCTCCCTTCAAAAGATTATATGAATACTGGGTATATTATAGCATATTTTTTGGTGAATTTGTCATTATTGTGACATTTTTTTTGTGAAAATGATATATATTTCAGTGCGTTAATAGTAATATATATTATATATTGCCTAATTATAGGTGATGAAATATGAATAAACTAAGAACAAACTATGAAAAAATGAAAGGAAGAAGAGGAATGGGTAAAAAAAGAAAACAGAAAAAACAGATAGTTGCATTTATGCTGGCATTTGTTTTTATGGTTTCCATGATCAGAACCGGGGGTGCAAAGCCTGTATTTGCGCTGGTAAACGGAAGTGATTTAAAACAAAGCGAAACAGTAGATGGTGCAACAGCAGGAGATGCAGCAATTGCTGATGAGGAGGATAAAGCTTCCGATATATCGGGAAAGTCTATGTCCGGTATATCTGAAGCGGGGAATGCAGATGAGGGCGCTAAAACGCTCTTTGTTCGTGTGGAAGAAAGCGGATGTAATATAACGATCAATGCACCTGCGGGAAGTCTTCCGTATCCTGAGAAGGAGCTTTCTGTTTCGGCGCATGCATTAAAAACAGACTCTATCGAGTATTTTACATATCTGTCAGAGGCTGCCGAAGTGCTTGGGGAGAACAGTACGGACAATATCTCGTTTGCCAGATTTTTTGATATTGAGATACTTAGAAACGGCGAGAAGATTGAGCCGCTCTCACCTGTTGAAGTAAAGATTGAATATGACGAGGCACCTGAAATCTCTGAGGATGCCGAGCTTTCGGTTGTTCACTTTGCAGAGGAAGGCACGGAGGTTATCTCAGATATTGATGTCAGTGATGATGCGACGGAGATAGTTTATGAGCAGGAGAGCTTTTCTATTACCGGTACTGTCATTTTTGATCCGGAGGAAACTGCAAAAGGCAGATTTTTTGCATTGGTTGTTAAGTATAATGGCAGCCTTTATACGGTACAGGATGACGGCAGTCTTGTCAATGTAATATCATATACAGAAAATGCCGGAGAAATTGAAAAAGTTACTGCAGAAAACCCTATGATGTGGAACTATGTTCAGGAAGATGGAAACACCTATATCCGCTATAATTCAGAAGGCTATCAGTTTAATGGCCTGCAACTCGCTGAAGTCTGTGAATATACGTTTATTGCACCAAATAAAGATAATGGTCTGTGTATATCAACACCTGAACACGAAAACGATAAAACTAGAACGGTTATTCGTGACGATTATGGTAACCCTATTTATCATCCTGATTTAAGTGAATCAAAAATAGGATTTGATAATGGTAATATTTACAGTGATTCTGAATCTCGTAAATATTTAGTTGTTGAAGATGGAAAAATAAAAGGAAATGCTGATAATCCGGATAATAATGTCAAATTCTATCTTGTAAGGGCTGATAAGATTCATGATTATGAAAATGAAACATCAGGAGATCCCCAAAGAGCCGGTTATATGGTCAGAGATAATCAGGTTGATCATATAGATATTGAGATAGAAAAAACGATTGAAGAGGATATACCTCTTGCGTACGGTAACTATTATGATGAAGATGGAAACCTGGTAATGACAGTTACTTCACCGACGAGTATACATTTGTCAGTACCTGTAACAGTTAGTCAGGAACAGTTAAGAAATGCTGAGATACATGCATATAAGAGGAATAATGAAACAGGAGAACCCGGAGAAGAATTAAACGATGCTTTTTATATAACCGGATATTCAGCAAATGACATTACTACTAACAGCAGTTCTCAAATCCGTATTGAGGGATTGTTTAAGGTGGCATACTGTGAACCGTCGCCATATACGTGGAATCAGCAGGATGCTATGACAGACAGGCTGAACACCAGAATTATATATACGGTGAAGGTTATAGAAGAAGACTTTGAGTTTAATTATTATATTTTAGATCCTGATGATCCTGAAACTGATCCTAAGAATAAAAGGAGGATATATCTTTATAATTCTGAAGGTCAGCCACTTTCAATTAAGACTGACGTAACAGTTTCGGCTAAGTTTGATTATTTCGATGAGAATAATTTATGTCCTCCACTTCAGGATTATGCGGCTTGGCAGAATGGTGCTATTCACAATTCCGGAATTAGTGGTATGGATTTTAAGCTTAGAGGCGAGGCTGATATTGATCTTGATCCGGTTGCCATTAATATTCATAAAAACATTATTGGAGTTGATGGAACTACAACAAGTGCAATTATTCCGGATGATGATCAGGATTTTGTTTTTAATCTATATTCCAATACTGATGAGACCAAAATAAACGATGTAAAGGATCTTAACAGAAATACTTATAATGGCGTTGAATATAATATGTCTGAGAATGACTATGTAAAAATTGATCATACCAGAACAGTTACAGTGTATGAAGATTCAACAGACGGAAGTGGATTGTCATATGACTATAATATTCCGGCGGGAATGATAGGTATTTCTGAGGATAAGAATTCTGTTCCCGACATTATTGTTGATAAGGATGGTGTAATATGGGCGTATGAGAAAACTATTATCAAAACGGAATATGTTACCAGAAACAGTAGCGATAATAGTGGAGATGTACATGTAAGTAAGACATATACAAAAGATGATGATGAGTTTTTCTCGATACCTGAAGTATTAGGAGATTATACTCTCGATAATGGAACACAAAGAAAGAGTGAATTTGTTGAATTCTTCGTTGAAAACTATTACAACAAGGTGACTTTACCTGTCAAGGAAGAAGTCTCTCCATATGAAGGAACAGGAACCCTTGGTGCAGTAAAAGTTGGAGATGAGATCACATACTCTATTACCTGCAAGAATTACAAGGATACAGAAGCTGATATAGTGATCACAGACGTGCTTGATACTAAGGTAGGCTTTGTAAGTGCAACCGGAAGTGAAAGCATTGTAAAGCCTGAAGTTGGTGAAACCGGTACCGTTAAGTGGACGATAAGTGATGCTGTACCCGGACAGGAGTATACAGTTTATCTGACCGTTAAAGTTCTTGAAGGTGCACTTTCTTCAAAAGGTGGAGAAGGCAAGGTTGTAAACGGCGGAGACACAGCAACTGTAAAAGTTGGAATAAATCCGGAGCATACACTTAATGAAGTAACCAACCCTGTACCTGAAGCCCCTGTAAAACAGGAGACAGCACCATATGAAGGAACAGGAACCCTCGGAGCAGTAAAGGTTGGAGATCAGATAACTTATGAAATCTCATTCAAAAACTATAAGACAGAGGCTGCTGATATCATCATAACGGATACACTTGATCCGAATGTTGAGCTGGTACGTACAACGTGTGATTATACAGGTACAAAAATCTATGAAGGAACAGCGGGAGTTATAAAATGGACTCTTAGTAACGTTCCTGCAAATACTTCAGGAAAAGTTACACTTATAGTTAAAGTCACCGAGGATGCTCTTGATTCAAATGGTGGTCCGGGTGAAGTTGTAAACGGTGGTGAAACGGCTACTGTAAAAGTTGGAGAAGATCATGAGTTTACACTTAACAAGGTAACTAACCCTGTACCTGAAGTTCCGGTAAAACAGGAGACAGCACCATATGAAGGAACAGGAACACTCGGCGCAGTTATGGTTGATGATGAGATCATTTATGAGATTTCATACAAGAACTACAAGACAGAGGCGGCTGATATCATTATCAAGGATATTCTTGACCCTTGTGTGGAATATGTAGATGCTGATAGTGATTATAATGATACTGATATTTCCGAAGCCGATGGAATCGTAACGTGGAAATTAAACGACGTTCCTGCCGGGGAAGACGGAACAGTAACTCTTACGGTTAAGGTTCTTGAAGGTGCGCTTTCTTCAAATGGTGGAGAAGGAAAGGTTGTAAACGGCGGTGATGCGACTACTGTAAAGGTTGGAGAAGACCATGAGTATACACTTAATGAAGTAACCAACCCTGTACCTGAAGTTCCTGTAAAGAAGGAGACTGCTCCTTATGAAGGAATGGGAACCCTCGGTGCAGTCAAGGTCGGAGAAGAGATAACTTATGAAATCTCATATAAGAATTACAAGTCTGACCCTGCAGATATCACTATTAGAGATTTACCGGATGTTAATGTCGAGGTGATCGATATATCAGAACCCGGACGACTTGTTGACGGAGTTGTTATCTGGGAACTTAGCGATGTGCCTGCCGGTGAAGAGGGCAGAGTAACACTTACTGTCAAAGTTCTCAAAGATGCATTGGTATCTGAAAACGGAGACGGAGTAGTTGTAAATGGTGGCAAAGATACTACTGTTCAGGTTGGTAATGATCAGGAGTTTGAATTGAACAAGGTAACAAATCCTGTTCCTGAACCACCATTCAAGGTTGAGGATGTACCTTATCAGGGCGTCGGTACTCTCGGACCGGTTAAGGTCGGTAACGAGATAACCTATGTTATTAATTACAATAACTACAAGGATGAGGCGGCTGATATAGTTATATCCGATACTCTTGATGCTAATGTGAAATTAGTCGAGGCATCAAATGAGGGACAGCTTACCAATGCAGATAAAAACGGTGCTGGCGGAGTTGTAACATGGACTCTTGAAGATGTTCCTGCAGGAGAAAACGGTACAGTAACACTTATTGTTGAAGTACTTAGTGGAGCGCTTGAATCAAACGGCGGTCCGGGAGAGGTTGTCAACGGTGGTGAAACGGCAACGGTTAAGGTTGGAAATGATAATGCATTCGAACTGAATACTGTATCCAATCCGGTTCCTGATGCGCCTGTAAAGAAAGAGACTGCTCCATATGAAGGAACAGGAACTCTCGGGGCTGTTAAGGTCGGTGAAGAGATCACATATGAAATATCATATAAGAACTACAAGTCAGTGGCAGCTGATGTCACTATTGAAGATAAACTGGATACGAATGTTGCACTTGTCAGTGCCGAAGGAGGACTGGTACAGGTAGTAGAGTATCAGGGAACCGGCGGTGGAAAAGTAACGTGGACAATTGAAGCTGTTGAAGCGGGAGCAGAAGGAAAGGTTACGCTCACAGTCAGAGTTCTTCCGAGCGCACTTATTTCAAATGGCGGACCTGGTAAGGTTGTCAACGGAGGAAGTGACGCAAAGGTTTGCGTAGGAAATGATAAGGCATATGAACTGAACAAGGTAGAGAATCCTGTTCCGGAGACCCCTGTTAAGTCTGAGATATCTCCTTATGAAGGAACGGGAGTACTGGGCGGTGTTAATGTTGATGACGAGATCATTTATAGTATTTCTTACAAGAATTATAAGAATACTGCAGCTGACGTAGTTATCAAGGATAAGCTTGATGATAATGTTGAGTATGTCAGCTCTTCAAATAACGGTACTTATGACAGTGCAACCAATACTGTTATGTGGAAAATAGAAGGCGTCAAGGCCGGAGAAGAAGGTACAGTGACACTTACCGTTAAAGTCCTTAAGGGGGCGCTTAAGAAGAATGGTGGACCTGGAAAGGTCGTAAACGGAGGAAATACAGCAACAGTTAAGGTTGGAAATGATAATGAATACACCTTAAATGAGGTTGAAAACCCTGTTCCTAAATATCCTTCAAAGAGTGAGATATCTCCGTATGATGGTATTGGAGAACTCGGTGCTGTCAAGGTCGGAGACGAGATCACTTATGAGATCTATTTCAGGAATTATAAAGAAACGGCAGCTGATATAGTCATAAAGGATACACTTGACGCTAATGTTGAATTCGTTGAAGCTTCAGATAACGGAAAAGAAAACAACGGTGTAGTAACCTGGACACTGACAGGAGTGGCTGCCGGCGAAGAAGGAACGGTAACTCTGACGGTTAAGGTTCTTAAGGGTGCGCTTGAGTCAGAAGGCGGTCCGGGAAAGGTTGTTAACGGAGGCAAGACTTCAACTGTCAAGGTTGGAAATGACAATGAAACTGCTCTTAATGAAGTTACAAATCCCGTTCCTGATGAGCCGGTTAAGAAGGAAATTGCTCCTTATGAAGGAACAGGTGTGCTCGGTGCGGTAAAGGTCGGAGATGAGATCACTTATGAGATTTCATATAAGAACTACAAAAATGAGGCTGCAGCTGTAGTTATCAAGGATAAACTTGATAACCATGTGGAATTTGTAAAGGCTTCGAATGGCGGAGTTTATAATAACCTTGATAATACGGTTATCTGGACGTTAGATGATGTTGC
>CAMNMC010000090.1 GCA_946544235.1 uncultured Lachnospiraceae bacterium
GAGAATGAAGAAGTGCAGCGGAAAAACTTGGTCTGCAGTTTAAACTGATGATAAACGAACAGCAATTGATCTGATATATTTTCTTCGCAGTGGCTGCGGCTCCTGCTTTTTAGTTGCGGACATTACATGAATTTTACAAGAGATTGATAATGGATTTGATGTTCAATTGCTACCATTCTTTTGAACGATAAGTAACAGAAGAATGGAGAGCATGTATGGACATTTTTAGTATACTCAATCTGATAGGAGGTTTAAGCCTGTTCATGTTTGGAATGTCACTGATGGGGCAGGCGTTGGAACGACGTGCAGGCAACAAGCTGAAGATGTTGTTGGGTAAACTTACGACGAACAGAATCACAGGACTTACGACAGGACTTGGTGTAACTGCTGTGATACAGAGTTCGTCAGCTACTACCGTCATGGTCGTTGGTTTTGTCAATTCCGGATTAATGACTTTACGCCAGGCTATAAATGTAATTATGGGAGCAAATGTCGGAACAACGGTAACGGCATGGATCCTGAGCCTTTCAGGAATTAGCAGCGATAACGTTTTTGTGAAGCTTTTGAAGCCTTCGTCTTTTACCCCGATCCTTGCTCTGTTTGGAATCATTTTGTATATGTTTACAAAAGAGTCTAAGAAGAGGGATACGGGAATGATTCTTTTGGGCTTTGCCACATTGATGTTTGGAATGGAAGCTATGTCGGGTGCTGTAACCGGACTGCGGGATTTACCGGAGTTCCGGAACTTGTTTATGACATTTACAAATCCGGTACTCGGAGTATTAGCCGGAGCAGTTCTGACGGCTATCATACAGTCCAGTTCTGCTTCTGTTGGTATATTGCAGGCACTTTCATCAACCGGAGCGGTGACTTATGGCTCGGTAATTCCGATTATCATGGGACAGAATATCGGAACCTGTATTACAGCAATCATTTCTGCTGTAGGAGCTAACAAAAATGCAAAGCGTGCAGCTTTGGTACATCTGAGTTTCAATGTGATAGGAACAGTTGTCTGGTTATCAGTATTCTGTATAGTGAAGGCTGTGGCAGTTCCGGCTATCCTTGGAGAATCAGCAAGCCTGATGGGAATAGCTGTATGTCATTCGGTTTTTAATATTCTGTGCACGCTGTTGATGCTTCCGCTTGCAGGTATGCTTGAAAAAATGGTAATAAAGATGCTCCCCGATAATGAGGTGATTGAACAGGCAGAGGAATTGGATTCTCGCCTGTTGGGAAGTCCTTCTTTGGCGATTGAAAGATGTGGACAGGTGTTGGATACTATGGCCATATCATCTATTAAGGCAATGAAGGCGGGAATAAAGATCGTATCTGAATATGATGAGGATAGTGCACTATATATCAGGGAGGCAGAAGAAGAAACAGATCATTTGGAAGATATACTTGGAACATATCTTGTAAAACTGACTTCTACTCAACTCGGAGAAAATGAAAGTGTAAAAGCAACTGAATATATGAAATTGATCGGAGATTATGAGAGGATAGCAGATCATGCAGTAAATCTTCTTCAATCGGCCGAGGAATTAAAACAGAAGGAAATCAAATTCTCTGATCAGGCAAAGAAGGAATACGATATGATAACTGATGCAGTATTGGAGATACTTAATCTGTCTTATGAAGCATTTAAAGATGGAAATCTGAAATCTGCAAAGAAAACAGAATCATTGGAACATATAGTAGATGAGATGAAGGAGCGACTTCGTACACGTCATATATTACGCCTTCAAAGAGGTGAGTGTTCGGTTGATGCCGGATTTGTGTGGGCAGATCTGCTTACTAATCTGGAAAGAGTTGCTGATCATTGTTCCAATATTTCAGGTTGTGTTCTTGATACCATGGGACATACAATGAATATTCATCAAAATCAGCGGTTGATTCGAACTGATGGGGAAGAATATGAGCAGGAAATTAAGGAGTTAAGAGTTAAATATAATATAGATTAGTTGTTTGTATTTATTGGGATCAGCTTCAAAAGGGGAAAGATGAGAATGGTAAATATGTTTACTACATCGAGAAAACTAAGACAGAAAGTGGAAAAAGGTCATTGCCAATGAACCCCCGAAGTGGAAGAATGTTTCAGAACTATTATCAAAAATAGAAAACCACCTAAAATTGAACCTTCTGTGGATGAAAAATCGGGTTTTTTATACTTTGATAAGAATGGAAATATCGCACATGCACTTCATTGGCAGCATTACTTCAAACATATTTTGGAAAAGTATAATTCCATTTATAAAGTAGAGCTTCCGACCATTACACCGCACGTTTGCAGGCACATATATTGCACTAAAATGGCAAAAAAAGAGTATCTCCCAAGGCATTACAGTATCTGATGGGACACGCTGAAATCGGCGTAACTCTTGATGTTTACACGACTTTGACAGATATAGATGTCGAAGAAGAACTGAGAGAAATAGAAGCCAGAGATGTGGGTGTAGAAACAGGTGATGATTATAAGTCCGATATCATAAAATTTGACGATAGGAGACAAAAAGTTGACTAATATAAACAATAGTACTACACAGATTTTAATATCAGATAAAGGGGAAAAAACTGGGGTTCAAAACTTGAAGTTTTGAACCCCATTCTATACCTTTTGGGTACCAAAATATTCCTTTTTATGCTAAAATATGCCACGATAGGGTTTTGAAAACCCTTGAAAACACAAGGAAAATGAGGAAAACAAAGGTGATAAAAGTACTGTTCGTCTGCCACGGCAATATATGCCGGTCGCCGATGGCTGAGTTTGTATTTAAGGATATGGTTGCTGCTGCCGGGCTGGCGAATGAATTTCATATAGAATCAAGGGCGACGCATACGGATGAGATATGGGGAGACCGCGGAAATCCGGTGTACCCTCCGACAAGAAAAAAACTGGCGGAGGCAGGAATATCGTGTGCGGGAAAAACGGCGCAGCTTCTTGTCAAATCGGATTATATGGAATATGATTATATAATAGGCATGGACAGTGAAAATATGAGATGGATGCCAAGAATTCTCGGAGGAGATCCGGAGGGGAAGATTTCGCTTCTGATGGATTATACGGATAGACCGGGAAATGTGGCTGATCCGTGGTATACAAGGGATTTTGACGCGACCTACAGAGATGTCACAGAGGGGTGCGAAGGATTTCTGAATTATCTCAAAATGTCCGGTAAATTATATAATAAAGAGAGTAAACGGTTTTGAATATTTTAAATCTTGAAAATATATCAAAAACATATATGTCAAAGCCGGTGCTGGATAATGTCAGTATCGGAATAGACAGTGCAGATAAAATCGGTGTAGTAGGCGCAAACGGAACCGGAAAGTCTACGCTTCTGGCAATTGCCGCAGGAAGGGTGGAGGCAGATTCCGGGAAGGTTATAATGGGAAATGATATACGTATATCGTACCTTCCGCAGAATCCTGAGTTTGACCTAAATAAAAATCTTCTGGAGAATATCACGGATGCTATTTATTCGGGCGGTGATCACTGGGATAAAATGGGAGAGATCAAGGCGAATCTGGCTAAAATGGGAATAAATGATCCTGAGTGTATGCCCGGAATTCTGTCGGGAGGACAGAAGAAGCGGGCGGCTCTGGTGTCGGCAATCATGACACCGGCGGATCTTCTGATATTGGATGAGCCAACAAATCATTTGGATTCCGAGATGATAGAGTGGCTGGAGGAATTTCTTCAGCATTATAGGGGAGCTGTGCTTATGGTCACTCATGACAGATATTTTCTGGATGAAGTGACGGATCAGATCATTGAGATTGATAAGGGGAATGCTTATCGATATACTGCAAATTATTCGGGGTATCTGGAGCTTAAGCAGCAGCGACTGGATTTTGAAAAGGCTGCGGAGAGGAAGGCGGCGACACTTTTCAGAAAGGACCTTGCCTGGATCAGGAGAGGTGCAAGAGCGAGATCCACAAAGCAGAAGGCACACATCAAGCGCTTTGAAGAGCTTCGTGACAGAGAAAGACCTGAAGATGAGAGGAATGTAGAACTGAACTCTCTTCCACAGAGGATGGGAAATAAGACCATCATTTTAGATAACATCAGTAAGGGCTATGGGGACAGAATTCTCTTCAGAAATTTTTCGCATACCTTCAATAAGCTTGATCGTATAGGAATAATCGGCCCAAATGGATGCGGAAAATCAACTATGCTTAAATGTCTGGTGGGAGAGATCGTTCCTGACAGCGGAAAGATAGAGATTGGTCAGACCATTAAGATCGGATATTTCAGCCAGGAAAACGAGGCGCTTTACAGGGCGGCAAAGGACTTTTCCGGAGAGGGGTATTCCGGACTGGACAGCAATCGCATAAAAAAGATTGAGAGCATGAGGGTTATAGATTATATCAGGGAGACGGCGGAATATGTCCGGACAAATGAGGGGCTGACCTCTGCTTCTGTGATGTGCGAACGTTTTCTTTTTGATGCGGCTATGCAATATGCTCCTATAGAGAAGCTTTCGGGTGGTGAGAAAAGAAGACTGTACCTTCTTAAGGTACTTATGGAAGCACCAAATGTAATTATCCTTGACGAGCCGACAAATGATCTGGATATTCAGACTCTTCGCATACTTGAGGATTATCTTGACAGCTTTGCAGGAATTGTGATCACTGTTTCTCATGACAGATATTTCCTGGACAGAGTCGTAACGAGGATATTTGCATTTACGGAGGATGGAACGCTGTTTCAAAGCGAAGGCGGTTATTCGGATTATCTTATTCACAGGCAGAAGGTGGAGGGGACTGTAAGCGGCGAAGGACGGGCTGAAGACAGGCAGGCGGATGCTTTAAGTTCGAAAAAGGATAAGGAAGATCCGGAAAATGGCAGAAAGTCCAAAAACAGTTACAAACAACCGCGAGAAAAAACAAAGCTTTCCTACAAAGAACAGAAAGAATATGATAATATAGAAAATGAGATTGAAGCTCTCGAAGAAAAAAGTGAAGAACTGTCGGAGATGATGGTTAAGGCCGCAACGGACTATCCGCATTTGATGGAGCTTACCAGGGAGAAGGAAACGGTCGATGCACAGATAGAAGCGAAGATGGAGCGGTTTATAGAACTTCAGGAGATGGTGGATAAATTTAACAGTAAATGACGGATCGGGGGAGAAGTCATTATATTGTGATAACAATGGCAAATGCAATGGATGCGTTTGTGATTTGAAATTGTTGGGGATTGGTAACTCGGAGTTGTTGTTACAGAAGAAAGATGGGAGGTAGCATATGTTAAAGGAATGGGTTAAGGAAGAGAGGCCTGATGATCAGGAACTCACTGAGAGACTTGAGAAAGCAAGACAGGCTCTTGCAGTAAGGCAGATACAGATCAAAGAGAAGAACCTTCCGGTTCTTGTGGTTATTGACGGATGGGGCGCAGCTGGAAAGGGCAGCGTGCTCGGACGTATTATCAAGAATCTCGATCCGAGATTCTTCAATGTCGAAACACTGAAAAGTCCTACCGAGGAGGATCTGAGGAAGCCGTTCCTTTACAGGTATTTTGTAAAAATACCGAAAGCCGGCAAGATTTCTTTCTTCGACGGAAGCTGGATGAGTGATGTAACCATGGCAAAGCTCATGGATGAAGTAAGCGATAAGCAGTACAAGGAATACCTCACCAGCATCAAGCGCTTTGAGAGGCAGCTGAATGATAACGGTTACCTCGTTGTGAAGTTCTTCTTCCACATCGACGAGAAGACTCAGAAGAAGCGTATCAAGGACCTTGAGAGTAACGACACGACCAAGTGGCGTGTTTCCGACAAGGATAAATGGCAGAACAAGCACTATGACAAGTGCATGGACGTTTATGATGAATATATCGATGCAACCAATCAGTTTGTTGCACCATGGTATTTTATAGATTCTTCGAGCAAGAAGTGGGCAGAGCTTCAGATGTCTGAGATTCTTATTTCCAGCATCGATACAGCCCTTGAAAATGCAGAGATGCATCAGAAGGCTCCGCTTCTTCAGAATACATTTCCTCTTAAGAAGATACCTCATCTTGCAGATATACCGCTTGATAAGACTATGACAGAGGAAGAATACAGAACTGAGCTGGATAAGCTTCAGAAGAGGCTCGGTGAGCTTCACAATGCGCTTTATCATAAGAAGATTCCTGTGATCATCGCTTATGAAGGCTGGGATGCAGCCGGTAAGGGCGGAAATATCAAGCGTATTGCAGCTGCACTCGATCCTAGAGGTTACGAGGTGCATCCGATCGCGAGTCCGGAGCCTGCCGAGAAGGCAAGGCATTATCTGTGGAGATTCTGGAACAGACTGCCGAAGGACGGACATATAGCTATATTTGACAGAACCTGGTACGGCAGAGTCATGGTTGAGAGGCTTGAGGGCTTCTGTTCTGAGAATGACTGGCAGCGTGCCTATAATGAGATAAATGAATTCGAGAAGGAGCTTGCCGACTGGGGAGCAGTAATCGTTAAGTTCTGGGTTCAGATTGACAAGGACACCCAGCTTGCGAGATTTACCGAGAGGCAGAATACTCCTGAGAAGCAGTGGAAGATAACTGATGAGGACTGGCGTAACAGGGAAAAGTGGGACCTCTATGAGGTCGCCATCGATGAGATGCTTCAGAAGACCAATACGACCTATGCTCCTTGGCATGTTCTGGAATCAAACGATAAGAAATACGCTCGAATCAAGGCACTTAAGACGGTTATCAAGGCTATCGAGAAGAAGCTTGACTGATATTTGCCACAAAAATCCTTTTGACCAGTGTCTCATAAGTTGGTATAATTACGGACTGGAATATTTGTATGTATTATAAGGAGTCATATGATCAAACTTATCGCAAGTGACATCGACGGAACCCTTGTGCCAGACGGAACGGACAAGATAGATCCGGAAATGTTTAATATCATAAAGGAACTGAAGGAAAAAGGCATACGCTTTGCAGGCGCCAGCGGAAGGCAGTTTGTCAGTATGAGAAAGCTTTTCGCACCGGTGAAGGATGATATTTTCTACATCACGGATAACGGTAGCATTCTTCGTGACAGTAACAAGGTTTATTCGATGAATGTGATCGAAAGAGATGTTCTCTTCGAACTGATCGCGGATGTGAAGAAGCTGGATAACTGCGATATCATGCTCTGCGGACTTGATACTGCATATTGCGAGGATAAGAGTGAGATGTTCCTCTGGATGAGGGACTCCTACAAATATAATATAAAGGTTCTCGGTGATTTTGAAACTCATCTTGATGATGACATCGTAAAGCTTTCGATATATAAGAAGGATACGGTCGAAGAGGAGGTTATGGAATGGTTCTATCCGAAATGGAAGGACAGGTTTATCATAGCTTCTGCAGGAACCATGTGGATGGATATCGTAAATCCGGGGGCCGACAAGGGCAGTGCTCTCAAGATACTCATGAAGGAGCTGGGACTCCGCAAGGAAGAGGTTATGGCCTTCGGCGATAACATCAATGATCTCGGACTTCTTGATGCGGCAGGAGAGAGTTATGCCATAGGAAGCGCAAGGCGGGAAGTTAAGGATGCTGCAAAGCACATCGCCCCACCGCTGTCCGTTTACGGAGAGACTATTGCGCTGAGAGATTTTCTGAATGAATTAAAATAATATGTTCCAATATCCTCAGAGGATGTATTTTACAACGGACGAGGAGGAATATTTGGACAATAAAGTTAAACGTGTGGAGGAATATACACAATGAGCAAAATTGAAATGAAAACACCGCTTGTAGAGATGGACGGAGACGAGATGACCAGAATACTCTGGAAGTACATAAAGGACGAGCTTCTTCTTCCTTTTATCGATCTTAAGACAGAGTATTACGATCTCGGACTTGAGCACAGAAACGAGACAGATGACAAGGTTACATTTGACTCAGCTTATGCTACTCAGAAATACGGTGTAGCCGTTAAGTGCGCAACTATCACACCAAATGCAGCACGTGTTGAGGAATACAACCTTAAGGAAATGTGGAAGAGTCCTAACGGAACTATCAGAGCCATCCTTGACGGAACTGTTTTCAGAGCTCCTATCATCGTAAAAGGTATCGAGCCTTGCGTAAAGAACTGGAAGGCTCCGATCACTATCGCAAGACATGCTTATGGTGACGTTTACAAGGCTTCAGAGATGAAGATTCCGGGACCTGGAAAGGTTGAGCTTGTTTATACAGCAGAGGACGGATCTACAGAGTCTGTTCTGGTTCATGAGTTTAAAAGTGCCGGTATCGTTCAGGGTATGCACAATCTTGAGCCATCTATCGAGAGCTTTGCAAGAAGCTGCTTCAATTATGCTCTTGATACAAAGCAGACACTTTGGTTTGCTACAAAGGATACTATTTCCAAGAAATACGATCACACCTTCAAGGACATCTTCCAGGATATCTATGATGCAGAGTACAAGGAGAAGTTCGAGGCTGCAGGTATCGAGTATTTCTACACACTTATAGATGACGCGGTTGCAAGAGTTATGAAGTCTAAGGGTGGCTTCATCTGGGCTTGCAAAAACTACGACGGCGATGTAATGAGCGATATGCTTTCATCAGCCTTCGGTTCACTTGCAATGATGACCTCCGTACTTGTTTCACCAAGCGGAGTTTATGAATATGAAGCTGCTCACGGAACAGTTCAGAGACATTATTATAAGCATCTCGCTGGAGAGGAGACATCAACCAATCCTGTTGCAACGATCTTCGCATGGACAGGCGCTCTTCGTAAGAGGGGCGAGCTCGACGAAACACCTGAGCTTTCTGCATTTGCTGATAAGCTTGAGAAGGCTACCATCGACACCATCGAAGGCGGTCAGATGACGAAGGACCTTGCGCTCATCACTGAGCTTAAGGATGTTACGGTTCTTAATACAGAGAACTTCATCAAGGCTATTCGTGCAACACTTGAGGCAATGTAAGAATTAAGTGAATATCTGGGAGACTCTCGGTATCGCCGAAACAGCGGACCGGGAAGAGATCAAAAATGCATATAGAGCAAAGCTTATGGTGACCAATCCCGAGGATGATCCGGAGGGGTTCAAGGTGCTCAGAGCTGCATATGAAGAGGCGGTGAAAGCGGCCTCTTCTTTTGGTGTGTCCAAAGGAAGGAAAGGTGCAGGTGGCTCGGCTGAAAACGAGGATGAGGAAGGTTATGAGACGCCGGACGAGGATGATACGGACGCTGAATTATCCGAGGAACGTTTTCTTGATCCGCAGACCGGAAGTGATTTCAAAAAATGTATCGCGAAAATATACGGTGATTTTTACAAACGTATCGATCCGGCAGAGTGGAACAGACTGGTAGAGACGGACTTTGCAACAAGTCTTGATACCTCTGAGGAGGCTATGAACATCGTCCTTTCGTTCTTCATGGGGCACATCTATCTGCCGCAGCACATCTTCAGGATACTTGTCGATGCTTTCGGTATCGAGATAAGAAGGAAGGAGCTTTCCCAGAGGTTCCCGAAGGACTATATTGACTATTTTATAAATAATGCTATCTATCCGGATGTGCTTGATTACAGGTATTTCTCTGGTCCGGAGGATGCGGATTATGATGGATATATATCAAGATTTGCCGATCTTGATCAGGCAATAAAGACCGGAAATACAGATATTCAGGATGAACTGATCGAAGAGCTTGCCGGCTCCGAGATCAAGAATCCGGCGCTGTCCATAGCTGTCTGCAGAAATCTCGTGCAGAAGAAGAGATATGATGAGGCGCTTGACAGGATAAAAGGACTTGATGAAGAGTATCCGGATCATAGAGATATAATCCTGTACATGGGCGATGTTTATATGGCTATGAACCGCTTCGGTGAGGCGGGAGAAAGCTTTGACAGACTGCTTATGCTTGAACCGGAGAATCTTGCCGCAAGGATAAGAAAGTCAGAGCTTAATATCAGGGAAGAGAAGTTCGAGGATGCCAAGGATGATCTGATGAATCTGGCCCATGACAGACCTTATGATAATTATATCAGAGGCCTGATACAGAAGTGCAACAGTCTCATTATAGAGACGAATCTGAAAAAAATAGAAGAGCTTAATAATACATCGGAATCTGATAAAGAGAAAACAATCCACCGCCTCAAGATTGATACCTCATGGGCGTATTATCAGTCATTTGCGCCGAAGGATGCAGTTACTCTTCTTGAGAGCATGGAGCCTTTCCCTGATGAAGTAATCGAATATAATAATCTTCTCGGAAGATCCTACCTCCTGGTGGATGAAAATATAAAGGCAAGAAAATGCTTCCTTATCTGGATGGACAGATTGGAAAGTGGATCTGAAAAGGATGAGAAGCAGCTCAGAAGAAAACCTTATGTAAACTATCTCCTGGGGTCGACTTACTATAATGAGAAGGATTACCAGACCGCAGAGGGATACATAGACAATGCTCTTCGCACGGAGCATGAGGAGATCATCGTTTCCTATGAAATGAAGTGTGAGATACTCTACGAGACCGGAAGGTACAGTGAATGCCTTACGGAGTGTGAGAAGGTACTGGCCAGGGAAGAAAACTATGTTGCCCAGTTATATATCGCGAAAACCCTGTTCAGGCTGGGTAATTACCAGATGGCACTGGATGAGGTGGCGAAGGTGAAGGGTATCTTTCCTTATTCGGTGGTATCATATAAGCTGGAAATGGATATATTTCTGACAGTTGATCAGTATGACGATGTTCTGAGAGTAGTGGAAAGCTACAGGAAGATCAAGGCTGACAGCTCCTGCTGCAGCATGATGGAGAGCGAGGTCTACATGAACCGTGACAAGGATTACGAGAAGGCTCTCGGAATCCTGAGTAAGATCGATCCGGAGGATGGTGACTGCGACATTGAGGATCTGGGAGAGTATTTCTTCGTACTTGCAAGGTGCTTCGAGGAGGTTGGGCAGCTGGATAAGGCTGAGGAGAGCTTTAGGAAGGTACTTAAGATCAACGGAAATGATACCGAGTCGCATCGTGCACTGGGACGCGTCGCAAGGAAGAGACTGAAGTTTAATGATGCTATAGATGAATACACAAAACAGATTGAGCTGTCGCCGAAGGATACCGATTATATCTTCCGTGCTATAACATACAAGATACTCGGAAGGTACAGCGAGGCGGAGAAGGATTACGAAACCGTCATGCAGTACACCGAGCCTGCACCGTATATTTACACGCTTGCGGCTGAGAATCAGCTGATGCTGAATAAATATAAGGAGGCTGTGGAGCTCTTTATAAAAGGACGTGACGGGGCCGAAAATGACATGGATAAGCTTCGTGCGTGGAAGGGACTTGCATTTGCATATGGTCTGAACGAGGAGTATGACAGGGCTTTTCATGAATATGAGGAGCTGGTAAAGGACAGAGGCTACATCGCGGATATCGTATTTCCTTACGAAGAACTGCTTTCGGCGAGAGGAAGATTTGAAGAGGCAGAGGCACTGATCAGGAAGCTTCTGTACGGAAGTCAGAAGGTCGACGAGAAGGTGTATACGAGACTCTGCAGGATGAAATGCAGATCCGGTGATATCAAGGGCGCCGAGGCGATATATAAGAGGGCCGGAGATGAAGGGATAAAGCTGAGAGCACTTGCATTTTATCTGGGACACGCTTATCTTAATATAAAAGACTATGTTAAGGCAGAAAAATATTTCCTGAAGGGTATGGAGGACTCCGAGTACACAGCTTACAGTGAGCTTGCCGAAGCTTCCGCAGGCCAGTTCGGAGGAAAGACACGTTTTAAAAGATACAAAGACCTTTTTGAAAAATTCAGGGATATAAATGAGAAGAATACGGAGACTCTGGTAGATGCCGCGCGTATAGCCAGAGTTGAGAAGAATTATACAGAAGCGGAGGAGCTGCTGCTTGAGGCACTGAGACAGCCGAGATGCAAGCACTGTACCCAGTCCTGCTGCGGAGAGGCCTACAGAGAGCTTGTGAAGGTTTATCTGGGAATGAAGCAGAAGGACAAGGCGAGGGAAGCTCTGAAGCAGGCAAGGAGATATATGTTCTATGATTTCTGGCTCGAGGAGATGGCTAAGGAGCTGGGAGTTAACTGATAAAGAGGTAGGATCGACCCTGACATGGGACATAGTCAGAGACAACGATCCGTTGATTGGATAAAACAGGAGGATAAGATATGTCATATTTAAGTCCGGGAGAGGCTGCAAGAGAGATACACAGACTGGCAAAGCTGTGTACGGAAAATAATAAGATAGATCCTGAGCTCTACGATGTTTATCACGTAAAGAAGGGACTCAGAGAAGCAAATGGTAAGGGCGTTCTGACCGGACTTACCGAGATTTCCACAATTCATGGTTCGAGGGAGATCGATGGTAAGATTGTGCCGATAGAGGGCGAACTGTATTATCGCGGAATCGATATCAATAAGCTTGTGGACGGCTTCACTAGTGAAAATCGTTTCGGTTTTGAAGAAACGATATACCTTCTCATCTTCGGCAAGCTTCCGAACGAGGAGGAGCTCGATGAGTTTAATCATCTGCTCGCATATAACAGAAACCTTCCGGAGGAATTTGTTCCGGATGTAATACTGAAGTCACCGAATAAGGACATCATGAATGCCATGGCGCGCAGTATCCTGACACTCAATTCCTATGATAATCATTCGGATGACCTTTCGATTCCGAACGTGCTGCGTCAGAGCATCTGGCTCATTGCGACGCTCCCTATGATAGGCGCATATTCATACCTTGCCTACAGGCACTATATAATAGGCAGAGGTCTCTATATCCATAATCCGAAGCCGGAGTTTTCAACGGCAGAAAATCTTCTCAGGATCATGCGCCAGAACAAGAGCTTTACGCCTCTTGAGGCTAAAATACTTGATATCGCACTTGTGCTTCATGCTGAGCACGGCGGCGGAAACAATTCGACCTTTACAACGCATGTTGTTACTTCTTCTGGAACTGATACATATTCTTCGGTTGCTGCTTCGCTCTGCTCTCTCAAGGGACCTAAGCACGGCGGCGCAAATATCAAGGTTAAGATGATGTTTGATGAGATCAAGAAGAACGTAAAGGACTGGACAAATGAAGATGAGATAACGGAATATCTTCTGAAGATACTAAGAAGAGAGGCTTTCGATAAATCGGGCCTTATCTACGGTATCGGTCATGCTGTTTATACCAAGTCGGATCCGAGAGCCGAGATACTCAGAAAATACACTGCCCAGCTCGCGGAGGAGAAGGACCGAATGGAAGAGTTCGAGCTTTACGAGAAGGTTGCGCGTATTGCACCGGAACTCATGAAGGAAGAGAGAAAGATGTACAAGCCTGTCTGTGCAAATATAGATTTCTACAGTGGCTTTGTTTATAATATGCTTGGTATTCCGGATGAGTTCATTACACCGCTCTTCGCCATAGGAAGAGTACCGGGCTGGAGTGCTCACAGAATAGAAGAGCTTATCTGTACCAATAAGATAATCAGACCGGCTTATATGTCTGTTGCAAATGAGTCGGAGTATGTATCACTTTCTGACAGAAGCTGATAAATAAAATTTTTAAAAAAGTTACCCATAAATAGTAAAACATGTTTCGTATATATAGGTAAGGAGGTGGCCGGGTGTCGGAAGAACAATTTAATACTCTTATGAAGCAGCTGGCTGCCGGAAACACAGAGGCACTCAGAGAGATCTACGAAGCTTACATGAAGCTTATCTACTCTGTATGTCTGAATGTTCTCCACCAGAAGGAGGCCGCGGAGGATGTTTCCTCGGACTTTTTCATAAGGCTTATGAAGTCTGCTGCAACATTTGATGGTAGAGGACACCATAAAACGTGGATGGTAACCATCGCAAAAAATATGTGCATTGATTACCTGCGTAAGAATTCACATGAAATAGTTTCCTTTGATGCACCTGTCGGAGCCGGTTCTTCGCAGGCAGGCGGACATTCCTCAGACAGTACTCAGGGCGATGCCGGAGCAAGCTTTGGGGAAAGGATAGCTGATAAGGAAAATGTAGAAGAAAAAGCGCTGAACAGCTTTACGATCGAAACAGCGCTGAAGCTTCTCTCTGACAAGGAAAAAGAAATAATCGACCTGAAGCTTTCGGGCGGAATGACTTTTAAAGAGATCTCAGAGTACCTGCAGATTCCGCAGGGAACGGTTTCATGGCACTATAATGAAGCAATTAAAAAGATGAGGCGGTATTTAAAATGAAGAATGAGATGAAGGACGGAAAACTGAATATTTACGAAAATCCAGTGAACATACCGGATCCTTCTATGCAGGTGACGGATAGTTCACCGATCGATACTTCATATGAGCCTACAGAGGATGAAATCAGAGCTGTAGAGGAAATGTATCTCGCAACTCTGGATGCAGAGGTTCCGGATATCTGGAGCAGGATAGAGGCCGGAGTGAATGCTGAAAAGTCTGCAGTATGGTCAGGACAGAACAGCAGTGTGCCGGGCGTTGATGAGGATAAAGACAACAGTTCGGATACGAAGGTGATCAGTCTTGCCGACAGAAAGAGAAAGAAGAAAACCTGGTTTGCAGTGATCGGAGCAGCAGCGGCAATTCTGATAGTTATGGTTCCTGTGGCTATGTTTGGAGGAACAAGAAACAGTAAGAAGAGTACTAAAAATGCTTCATCGGAGCGTAAAAAGGTGAGTTTTACCGTGAAGGATGCCGAATCGGATATGATCGCCGGAGGTATGCTGGATAATAATTCGGATGATTATCCTGTTACCATGAACATGTACGGCGGCGAGGATGGCGACAATGATTACAGGAAAGATGAACTTCACGGGGAGGTCGAAGCCTGTGATACTGAGGCGGCTACGGAAGATACAGATGTTCGCAACACCGAGAAAAATAAGGATGGTGACACTCTGAACGTTACTGAGGCGGTGTCAGAAGCTCATAGACCGGAATATCAGATAAACAGTGAAGGTTATATTTATATATCTGATGGTAAGGTGATCTTTGAAACTCTGATGGATGCAAAATACGAGATAGTCAACAGTGAGATCTTCAGCAAGGAAGAGATGTCGACTATAAAGGGTGGAGGCAGACTCTGCATAACTCTGAAAGGCGATTTTGTTGATGGTGATGAGAAAACCCGAAGCATTATTATTTCCGAATACAGTGAATATTCGGAGTAGAAGACTGTAATGACCGGATGGCAGTGACAGCAGGATGAGAAGGATTTGATCCATGATCAGCCTGCTGTTATAGCATCAGACTCAGGATGCGTCTGAATGGATAGGATAATCAGATGCTGAATGAGGTTAAAGGAGGAAAAAGTATATGAAATATGATTTTACTAAAAAAAGAGGTTTGAAGAGGGTTTCCATTCTGATGGCGTTTATGATCCTCTGCCTCGCAGGCTGCGGTAAGGGAAGCAGCAAGAAGGAGGAGGGAAGCACCGGCAGCGGTATAAACCTCTCATATCAGGAAAATGGTGATGTTCTCACGGCAAAGCAGGGGCAGTCCGTAAAGCTGGGTAACGATCTTAAAAAGAATGATATTCCTGCTTCGACAGAGAAGGAGGAAGAAGCCTTTAAGAAAGCTACGGCAAATCTTGCGTTTAAGCTGATGAAGGCACTCAGTGCCAAGGAAGGCGGAAAGAATATAATGATCTCTCCGGATTCCATAATAACAGCTCTTGCAATGACACAGAATGGTGCAAAGGGAGCGACGCTTGAAGAAATGCTTGGTATTCTCGGTGCAGGAATGACTCTGGAGGAGTACAATAAGGCTCTTTCCGGATATAACAATATGCTTTCTTCACTAAGCGGAGTGAAGTTTGTGGCAGCAAATTCCATCTGGATAAGAAATACACCACAGCTCCAGATCAACAAGGATTTCATCCAGACAAATATTGACTATTATGATGCAAATGTATTTCTTGCAGACTTTGATGATAAGACTGTAAATGATATAAATACCTGGGTTAATGACAATACACAGGGGATGATCGAGAAGCTTTTTGACACGATCGATGATGATCATATGATGTATCTGATAAATGCACTTTCCTTCGAGGCTCAGTGGGCTGAGCAGTACGATGAGTATCAGGTTGCAGAAGACTGCACCTTCACAAACAGCGAAGGCGAGGAGCAGAAGGTTACTATGCTTTGTGAGACCATGAAGGGTCTGATAAAGCTTAACGGCGGTCTCGGATTTTCCAAGAGTTATGAAGGAGAACAGTATTCCTTCGTAGCCCTCCTGCCACCTGAAGGTATGAGTGTTGATGAGTATCTTGCAGGAATAACCGGTGAGGATTTCCTTGCAGCATGGAGTGATAAGGATTTTGATCCCGATCTCATCACAAGACTTCCTGAATTCAAATACGATTATGACACGAGCCTTAAAGATGTTCTTAAAGAGCTCGGAATGGCCGGAGCTTTTGAAAAGGATGCTGATTTCTCCGGAATGTGCGATCCGAACCTTATGAATCTCTGGATAGGTGATGTTATCCACAAGACACATATCGAGCTTGACAGAAATGGTACCAAGGCTGCAGCTGTAACAGCAGTTATCATGTGCGGTGAAGCTATGGCAATGGAAGAGCCTGAGAAGATTTATATCACTCTCGACAGACCTTTCGTTTATGCTATCGTAGATAATACGACCGGACTTCCTGTTTTCCTCGGAAGCGTAAATAGTATAGAATAATATATAAATAATTTCATGGTCTGAAGATCATGATCCCTGCAAAAAAACACGCCTCAAAGATGTATTTTTGTCGACATTTTTGAGGCGTGTTTTCCTATGTAGTATTATTTCTTACCCATTCCTTTTCCTTCCCGGGCTTTCTTTTTAGCTTCCTTTTCGGCCTGCTTCAGCTGCTTAAACTTTTGTTCTCTGCTTGCCATCTTCACTTGTCGGGCCATTGTATCAAAGCCTGCCTTTGCTTCCTTATCGGCGGCTTTTTCAGCTGCAAGATCTTCTGACCTTTTCATATTTGCGGTGAAGCTTCTCAGTCTGCCTAAGGCGCCGTCGCCGGAAAGCTCTATTGCAAACTTTTCAGGCGTCATATTCTGGTCTCTGATATAAGCTGTTATCAGAGCTTTGAATTCCATACTCTTCAGAACCTCCTTCTTGAAGGCTTCGTTACCCATCTCCTTGAAGGTTTTGTAGCCCGGAGAAGACTTGGCAACAACTATCTTGGCTACAAGAATATCGGCTGCGAGAGAATGAAGCTCCTTTATTTCATCCTTGGATCTTGGCATCGCGGTCATCTCGGTGAGTTTTGTTACTGCATCGAGCTTCTTGTTGATGGCTACTGAGTTGCGGAGCTCGTCAATATCCTTGAACTTAAGATCGGTGGTCGCTTTGATTCTGTCGAGCAGATTATCCTTCTCGAATTCTGCAAAGTCGAAGACCTTTCTGGCACCGCTCAGTCTTGCTTTTCCGCCTCTTGAAGAAGCGCCCTTACGTTTTTCCTGATAGATCTTGGAATAGCGCTGCACGGCATCAAGCTTGCTGAGGTACTTCTCGGAATAACTGAGTATTTCCTCTTTTGTTACGCCCGTATTCGGGTTATCCTTCAGAAAATCCTGCATATCCTCTACAGCTTCTCTGAGGTTCTTATGCTCGGCGTTCTCGCTGCCGAACCAGAGGTCGGTTCTTCTTGTGTTCAGATCACAGAGAATGGATTCAACCTTTCTTTCGGGACCACACTTAATAGGCTTGTATGCCGCAGGCTCCTTACCGGTTACAACAGCAATAGTTCTGTCCATGGTCTGATTCTCGGTCTGAAGGAAGTAGCTGGCGGTGCTTATTGGGTATTTACCATCCATCTTCAGACCTCCGTTTGCGATTCCTTCTCTGACGGTATCTGACATCTTGCGCATAAACTCATTTCGCTGTTTTTCGGATGTGAGAGGAGTATTTGCTATTTCGTTATAAAGGGTTTTAATTTTGAAAAATGTATTTTTTCTCTCTTCGGTGTCAAAAGTTGGAGGGTCAATTTTTTTAAGTTTATCAAGAGTTGTTGCCGGTATATATTTGGCGTCTCTTTCCAGTTCGGTCATCAGCATATGGAAGGCTGTCAGAGTAGGAAGATCCTCAAGTGACCATCCGTTTTCAAGACCGGCTTTATAAGCTTCCACACCGCTTGACATAGCTCTGCTGCCTCTTGGAGCAAGAGGATGGATATGGAAGATATCCTCCATCATGAATTTGTCGGTACGCATTGCATCGTTGAATTCCTTACTTTCGGCGGTGACACACACTTTACTGTATAAAGCGCCCAAAAGAACGGTCTGGTCATAGATCTTCTGGCGGTAGAATTCCTCACGCTTTGGTGAGAGCGTGCCGCCTGCTTTCTTCTTCTCTTCAAAATAATCAACAAAGGTGTCCGATAATTTACCATGCTCAATGGCAACATCAACTATAGGGAATTTTGCTCCCCATTTTATGAGATTATTTCTGAAGTGATCATTTTCAAGCGTAGGGTCGATGAGACCTCGAAAGGACATTGCTGCGCCTAAAAACGGAGATTTGTAATCCATATAAGACTCACTGTAGCCTTTGGCGGCCCTGCGAACTTTCTCGGTAGAATTGTAATGGAAGAATTCCTTCATCTTCTGACCAATCTCATCATCCGGGATATCCTCTGCGATGAATCTGTCCATCGTATCAGCCATTTTATTTACCTGATTCTTATATCTTTCAAGGGCTTCAGGATCGCGGACTATATCAATATAAGTTTCAATTCCCATATGTATATATGCTGTATGCTTAAACTTATGACGCATTTCGAAGGCTTCATCGGCAAGATTAGGAATCTCATCATCCGGTCCGTATTCTACAGCACCATCTCTATCCATAACAGCTTTGGTTTCGGGAGCGTTATTAAACTTCTCTGACAGAGAATCATTTAATGCGGTAATAATATATGTATGATTTGCTGATAAATCGGAATACATGGTTGAGTGCAGTTCTGATTCAAGCTGATGGTTTTTACCAATCTCTGAGCGGTAGACCTTTCTGCCCTTAGCTTCATCAAGAAGCCACGTAAGCGAGTGAGGTCCGTTTATGTTAAGATCGCCTGTGAAAGTCCTTGCCTTATAGGAAGTGTCAAGGGCGATATAATCTTTCAGAGATTCCTCTATTCCGGTGATGAGTTCCATTCTCTCCTCAGGTGAAGAGATGTTTTTCTTTAAAATATTATTATACGGCTTCTTCATCTTGCTCTGCAGACGCTTGGCAGCCTTCTGTTCCTCTGCGGTAAAACCCTGATTTGAGTTTTCGGCCATGTCTGCCAGCTTGAGCTGAATAAGATGAAGTTCATCGAGGAAATTTATATCGGCAGCCGACCAGCCGCGTCCCATAGCGTCAATGTTGCGGTTTATCTTGTCCAGAGTCATCTTGCCATAGCGACTGCCCTGCCAATCGCCTTCAAACTGCGCAGGATTATTACACATCTTATTTGCAGCAATATCCGGATCATTCTTGCTGTAGGACATGATGGTCTCGAAGTATTCCTTCTGCTTTATGAGATGTGTCAGGTAGGCAGAGTTGTAGTCTGCGGCATCCGCACTTTCCAGAGTGCCGTTCTTTCTTTTCTCCGCATATGGGAGATATTCGTTAATAAAGAAGTTCTGTTTATCTTCGATCTGATCAAGAAATACATGTTTATCCATGAATTTCTGATAACGAGCCGGATCAGACTCGTAAACAGGATTATCATTTTCGTTGATTTCGGCAGCAAAGTTCGAATCCGGCATATCCATCATGGAGCATTTCAGAGCCTTGTAGTACTCAGGAAAGCCGGAAATCTTATCCAGGTGTGTGGGATCGTCGAGAAGTTCGGAATTCTTCTTTATGACGTTGATCAAACGATACTGTACCGAATTCGGATCGGTATATGCCGCAGAGATACGATTCATGAAATCATTGTATTTCTCACGAAATGCGTTTATACCGTTCTTGACCTCGGGGTCATCGGTGATAAATATGTGACTATCCCTTCCTTCGTCGTTAGGAAGGTAGAGACGCGTCTTCTTTTTGAAGCCCATTTCGGCTTCTATAGACATCATTTCGATACTGAGATCTTCGATTTCCTTGGAAAAGTCCGGGAATACATCCGAAACAGACATCAGTCCCTTGATTGATGTTGTGTAGAACTGAACAGGCGGAGTATCATTAGTATTTACTCTCTGTACAGGCTTATAGTTTTGGATAAAATCAGTGACGTATTCGCCTCTGTCATAAAACTTGTCATCTTCATATACTTCTTTCATGGAATACCTCCGTGTTATTAAATATTTCATCTGCACCCGATATATGGGCACAATACACCCATTTCTATCTATTATGAAGTTAGTGTAGCATGTGGTAGGTAACAAATCCGCAACAAAGCAAAGTAACAAGCCATGCACTCACAAAATATGAGGTGCTGCTGGGGATGCTTGCATACACAGCAGTATCTCGTGTTTTGTGAGTATATAGCGCCTACGGCGCTGGTTCTTGAGACGCGCAGCGGATCAAGAACACATGGCTTGTTATTACGCGAAGTGAATCAAGAACAGAGCATGGCTTGTTATTGAAAAAAATAAAAAATCTCCACCATAAATATCTCCCCTCGCTTCGTATATTAACTAAGAGCGGTCAAAATAATCTTTTTTATGGAGGAAAAGAATATGATAAATAAAGAATACAGAAACTTAAGCAGAAAGGGACTTAAGAAGCGCATCGCAGCGCTTGCCATGGCGGGTGTCATGATGCTTACAGCATGTGGAAAGAGCGGTGGAAGCGGTGAGGGAGGAGCCTCTCAGGGCACAGCAATCGGACAGGGTGTGACAACAACTCTTCCGGGAACCGGTGAAAATCCGGGTCAGGGCGATGAACCTGGAGCCGGCCAGGGTGGCAATATTTCCACGGAAGTAAAAAAGGAAGGTAACGGTATCGGCGCACCTCAGGGAGTTACAACCAATCTTTCTGCTTCAATTACAAGGGGAGAGGTCACAAACAGCACGGAAAGTGAAGAGGAGGCGTTCATCAATGCCACGGCGAACCTTTCCTTTGCGCTTATGAAATATCTCACCCAGAACGGCGACGGTTCAAATGTTATGATCTCGCCTGAGTCAGTCATTACAGCTCTTGCCATGACGGAGAATGGCGCAAAGGGTGAAACTCTTAATGAGATGCTTGAGGTTCTTGGCGGCGGAATGACGCTTGATCAGTATCAGAAGGCGGTTGCCGGCTTTAACGGAAAGCTTACAAGCACGGAACCTGCATGTCTTAGTATGGCAAACTCAATCTGGATGAGAAATTCGGAGGAGATGAAGATCAGTGAAAGCTTCCTTCAGACCAATGTGGATTATCACAATTCTGAATTTTTCCTTGCGGATTTTGATAATAATACCCTTAATGATGTGAATTCATGGGTAAATGAGAAGACCAACGGAATGATCCCGAAGACTCTTGATCAGCTTAGTCCGGATACCATGATGCTCCTTATCAATGCGGCTGCATTTGAGGCAAAGTGGATGGATGAGTATGAAGAGACTCAGGTGCATGAGGGAAGAACCTTTACCAATGCGAAGGGTGAGGAAGAAACAGTCACAATGCTTAACAGCACGGAGTATGGACTTATTGAACTTAATGGCGGTCAGGGCTTTGTGAAGAAATACGAAGGCGGTCAGTATGCATATGTTGCGATCCTTCCGGGAGAAGGCGTGAGTGCTGACGAATACCTTGCAGGCCTTAAGGGCGAGGATTTCATCAAGGCTTATCAGAATAGAAGTTTTGAGAAGAATATCATTGTAAATATGCCTGAGTTTAAGTCTGATTATGACATCAGCCTGATTGATGCCTTTAATTCACTTGGAATGACGACGGCATTATCGGATGCGGCACAGTTTGGCGGAATGCTTGAGTCGGGAGAAGATATCCTTAAGATAGGGGATATCATCCACAAGACTCATATCGAGGTTGACAGGAACGGAACCAAAGCGGCAGCGGTTACTGTTGTTGAGATGGAAAAGTGCTCAGCTGAGATGGAACCTGCATCACCTGTATTTATCACCCTTGACAGACCTTTCGTATATGCTATAGTGGAGACCGATACAGGACTTCCTGTATTCCTCGGAACAGTAAATACAGTTAAATAAAAACGCTTTACGATAATAAAGCAATTTGATATAATCTAAAGATGACTATTATATTTTTTATGATAGTCATCTTTAATTTTGATATGGGAATATTTAATAGAGGAGGCTTTTGATATGGGTGATAACGGACTTATGATGCAGTATTTTGAGTGGAATCTTCCGGATGACGGAACTCTCTGGAAAAATCTTGCGGCTGAAGCTGCAAAGCTAAAGACTGCCGGTGTTACGGCTGTGTGGCTTCCACCTGCATACAAGGGAGCTGAGGGCTCTGCAGATACAGGCTACAGTGTTTATGATCTCTACGACCTTGGTGAGTTCAAGCAGAAGGGCTCTGTTCGTACAAAATACGGAACTAAGAAGGAATATCTGGAAGCTATCAAGGCTCTTCACGATAAGGATATAAATGTTTATGCGGATATCGTTCTTAACCATAAGATGGGCGCAGATGAGGTTGAAGAGGTTGAGGCTGCTGAGTTTAACAACCTGAACCGTTATCAGATGATCGGTGACACTCGTACCATCGGCGCATGGACCAAGTTCACATTCCCGGGAAGAAAGGGTAAATACTCAAAGTTCACCTGGAACTGGAAGCATTTTGACGGAATCGACTGGGATCAGGATGAACTGAAGAAAGCCCTCTTCAAGTTTGCCGGTAAGGAATGGAACGAGGGCGTGGATGCAAGTATAAATGGTAACTATGATTACCTTATGGGCGCTGATATTGATTTTAACAACCGTGAGGTTTACGAGGAACTTCTTGCATGGGGCAAATGGTATATTGAGACTACGGGTGTGGACGGCCTCAGGCTTGATGCGGTAAAGCATATCCCTGCAGCCTTCTATCGTGACTGGCTCTTCAGTCTCCGCGAGGAGCTGGGCAAGGAACTCTTCACAGTGGGAGAATATTGGCATTGGAACAGAAATCTCCTGGAAAAGTACCTTGAGGATATCAAGACTCCGGCATCTCTCTTCGATGTACCGCTTCATTTCAGCCTTCACAACTGTTCAAAGGCTCACGGCGACTATGATCTGAGAAGGATCTTTGATGGTTCTCTCGTTCAGAGCAGTCCGCTTTCTGCGGTTACCTTTGTTGATAATCATGATTCACAGCCGGGTGGCGCTCTTGAATCGTGGGTTGAGGATTGGTTCAAGCCTATGGCTTATGCGATCATCCTCCTCAGAGCTCAGGGCTATCCATGTGTATTTTACGGCGATTATAAGGGCATACCTCATGACAAGGTTAAGTCTAAGAAGACTATGCTGGATAAACTTATGAAGCTTCGTAAGACCAAGGCATACGGTCCTCAGCATGACTATATTGATGATCCTAACTGCATCGGCTGGACCCGAGAGGGTGATGATGAGCATAAGGATTCCGGACTTGCCGTAGTTATCTCTGACGGAACGGGCGGAACCAAGCATATGTACATCGGAAGAAAGTTCGCAGGTGCGCATTTCTCAGATATAATGGGTAATGCAAAATACAATATTAAGATAGATGATGAAGGCTTCGGCGACTTCTATGTAAACAGAGATGCCGTTGCCGTATGGGTAAGAAAAGAGCCGAAATAATGGGAAAAACGATAAGAACAAAGCCTGTGGATGAGCTCTTCGATGCGATAATGTCTCTCGAGAGTAAGGAAGAATTTTACCAGTTCTTCGAGGATATCTGCACGACCAATGAGGTGATCTCTATCGCACAGCGTCTTGAGGTCGCAAGGATGCTTCATGAAAACAGGACTTATATCGAGATAGCTAAAGAAACAGGTGCTTCCACTGCCACCATAAGCAGAGTCAATCGTTCACTGAATTATGGAAACGGAAGCTATGAATATATTTTTGACCGACTGGACAAGGATATATAACAATAATGCAATGACTCAATGACCATCAGAATATGCCCGTGAGGGCGTATTTCACCTTCAACCGAACGGGTATATTCTGATGGTTTGGATGTTAGATTAAGGAGAAAAAATATATGGACTCTGACGCCATAGTGAAGCTGATCGTCCTTGCAGTGCTTCTTATACTTTCGGGAGTATTTTCCTCAGCGGAAACTGCTCTTACGACAGTCAGCATCAGCAGGATAAAGGCACTTGCGGACGAGGGTAGTAAAAGGGCGGCTAAAGTCCTGCAGCTCAGGGAGTCATCTTCCAAGCTGCTGACTACGATCTTAATTGGAAATAACATAGTGAATCTTTCGGCCTCGGCGCTTGCAACAACGTTCTGCACCGAGGTTTTCGGAAGTATTTATATTGGAATAGCAACGGGTATACTGACTCTGGTCGTTCTCATCTTCGGTGAGATCACTCCCAAGACGCTTGCGACACTTTACAGCACGAGACTTTCTCTCGTCTTCGCGTATCCGGTTGCATTTCTTATGCTCATTTTTACACCGATCATATGGATACTTAACGGGATTACAAAGGTTATATTTAAGATCCTTCGTATTGATCCCGACAGAAAGGAGCATATGACCGAGGGTGAGCTCAGAAATCTTGTTGATGCCAGCCATGAGGATGGCGTTATAGAGAAGGATGAGCGCGAGATGATCACAAATGTGGTTGATTTCGGTGAGGTTGTCTCGAAGGACATCATGGTTCCGAGAGCCGATATGATATGTATCGACTGTGAGGCGGGATATGATGAACTGATCGAGCTGTTTCGCAACGAGAATTATACACGTATTCCGGTTTACAGGAAGACGAGGGATCATATTATTGGTATCCTTCATATGAAGGATGTGCTTCTGATGACTGATGAGGAGAGGAAAAACCTGTCCATCGAGAAGGTCATGAGGAAGCCTGTATTTGTTTATGAATACCAGCATACGGCGAAAATCTTTGCCGGTATGAAGACTTCTTCGGCAACCATGTGCATAGTTATTGATGAATACGGTCTGACGGCCGGGCTTATCACGATGGAGGATCTGCTTGAGGAAATAGTCGGCGATCTGCGTGATGAATACGATACGGCTGAGGATGATCTTATAAGAAGTCTGGGAGATGACCGCTACGATATTGATGCGGCGGTTAAAATAG
This sequence comes from uncultured Lachnospiraceae bacterium, assembly GCA_946544235.1. Classification (GTDB taxonomy): domain Bacteria; phylum Bacillota; class Clostridia; order Lachnospirales; family Lachnospiraceae; genus Eubacterium_Q. Next base: position 25,102 of record CAMNMC010000090.1, read on the forward strand.
ATGATGTAAATGATGCGATAGGCACGGAAATAAAGTCGGAGGACTATGATTCCATCGGCGGATACGTTATAGAGCTGCTGGACAGGATCCCGAAGGAGGGTGATGAGGTTTCCGACGGGAAGGTGCAGATCAGAGTTACCGGTGCCGAGAAGAACAGAGCCGTAAGAGTTGAACTGCTTGTTCTGCCGAAGCCGGATACAGAGGGCGAGGAGAGCGAGTAAGCGGACGACAGCGTTCGAACAGGAATGAATGGCAGATTAATAGTCCCCGGTGATTTGATAAATGGCGACTGTTTGTCGGGAGATAGAAAATGGAAGACAGACTGAGTGAATTAAAAAAAGAAATAAGAGAGCTGATAAGGCTGAATTTTGTCCTTCCGGAGGATATTCCCGAGATTGAGCTCTACATGGATCAGGTGACGAAATTCCTGGATACGCATCTGCAAAAGAATTCGCGCGGCGACAGCGGTGAGGATAAGACGCTTACCAAGACCATGATCAATAATTACATTAAGAACAAGCTTCTGCCTCCTCCTGATAAGAAGAAATATACCAAAGAGCATATCATCATGCTCATTTCCATATATTATCTGAAAAACTTTATATCGATAAGTGATATTCAGAAAATGCTCGGACCTATGATCGATACATATTTTGATAAGACAGACGAGAAGGGCAGAGGACTGCCGGAAATATATGAAGAGATATTTGAACTCGGAAAAAGACAGTATTTTAACATAGAAAACAGTATACTCAGAGCTCAGGAGATCACAGACCTGAAGATGGCTGATGAAGATGAGTATCTGAATAAGCTTGTATTTATTTATATGTTGGCGTATGATATCTACGGCAAGAAGCGGCTTATGGAACAGCTGATCGATGAGATTGATGAGGCTGAGACCAGAAAGAGAGAGGCTGCCGAGATGAAGGAAAAGGCTGCGGCAGAGAAGGCAAAGAAGAAAGCTGCTGCAAAGAAGGCGGGCAGCAAGGCCGGGGCTGATAAGAAGGCTGCGGCTGATAAGAAGGCTGTTGCTGTGAAGAAGGCAGGCAACAAGAATGCGGATTCAAAGAAGACTGAAGGCAGGACAGCTAAAAAGGTTTCTGCCGGGAAAAATGCCGCTGACGCTTCCAGATTGAAGAAGGCTGTGGATAAACGGGCGGCAAAGAAAGCTGCGGATAAGACCGGAGAATAAATGATTCTCCTGATAAGCGGAAAATAATATTTTAGAAAAGGAATATATAAGATGATAAGCGCAAACAATGTTTCACTGAGATTTGGAAAGAAAGCACTTTTTGAAGAGGTTAACATCAAGTTCACACCGGGCAACTGCTACGGTCTGATCGGTGCGAACGGAGCAGGTAAGTCAACCTTCCTCAGGATCCTTTCGGGTGATCTTGAGCCGACCAGCGGTGATGTTACTATGGATCCGGGCGAGAGAATGTCGGTTCTGCAGCAGGATCACTTCAAATATGATGCATATAATGTTCTTGATACCGTTATTATGGGTAACAAGAGGCTTTACGATATCATGCAGGAGAAGGATGCCATCTATGCCAAGGAGGATTTCACGGAGGAAGATGGTATCAAGGCTTCAGAGCTCGAGGCAGAGTTTGCAGAGCTTGACGGCTGGAATGCACAGGCTGATGCGGAGACTCTCCTTAACGGACTCGGCGTTGAATCTGAGTTCCACTACAGTCCGATGAGTGAGCTTGACGGTAATCTTAAAGTCAAGGTTCTTCTTGCACAGGCTCTTTTCGGTAATCCTGATGTTCTTCTGATGGACGAGCCTACCAACCACCTTGATCTCGATGCTATTGCATGGCTCGAGGAGTTCCTCATCAATTTTGAAAATACCGTTATCGTTGTAAGCCACGACAGATATTTCCTGAATAAGGTTTGTACACATACGGCCGATCTTGATTACGGCAAGATCCAGCTCTATGCCGGAAACTATGATTTCTGGTATGAGTCAAGTCAGCTTATGATCCGCCAGATGAAGGAAGCTAACAAGAAGAAGGAAGAGAAGATCAAGGAGCTGAAGGAATTCATCGCCCGTTTCTCTGCAAATGCAAGTAAATCAAAGCAGGCTACCTCTCGTAAGAAGGCTCTCGAGAAGATCGAGCTTGATGAGATCAAGCCTTCAAGCAGAAAATATCCTTACATCGATTTCAGACCGAACCGCGAGATCGGTAACGAAGTTCTTACTGTTAAAAATATCAGCAAGACCGTTGACGGCGTGAAGCTTCTGGACAACATTTCCTTCACAGTCGGAAGAGAAGATAAGATCGCTTTCGTAGGACCGAATACTCTTGCAACAACAATGCTCTTCAAGATACTTGCCGGCGAAGAGGAGCCGGATGAGGGTGAATACAAGTGGGGCGTAACAACCTCACAGGGATATTTCCCTAAGGATAATACCAAGGAGTTTGATAACGACCTCATCATGGTTGACTGGCTCACACAGTATTCGGAGGAGAAGGATGCTACCTATGTAAGGGGCTTTCTCGGTAGAATGCTCTTCCCTGGTGATGCCGGAACCAAGAAGGTTAAGGTTCTTTCCGGAGGTGAGAAGGTGAGGTGCCTTCTGTCCAAGATCATGATCATGGGTTCTAACTGCCTCATCCTTGATGAGCCTACAAACCACCTTGACATGGAGTCGATCACTTCACTCAATAATGCTCTTATCAAGTTCCCGGGCGTTGTGCTTTTTGCCTGCCAGGATCACCAGTTTATCCAGACTACGGCAAACCGTATCATGGAGCTTACTGCTACCGGACTTATCGATAAGCAGACAACCTACGACGAGTACCTCGACAGCGATGAGCTTGCAAGAAAGAGATTCGTTATGAATATGGATATGAGTATTGCAGACGATAAGGCGGCGGCAGAAGAAGACGAGTAATATATAGATGATTTAAGTGCAAATTTAACATGAAATATTATCTCCGGCAGACTGTTTGTTTGATATAAAAAAATAGCCGGCTGGCATATGTGTCCCTGAAGGCGTATTTTATCTACAACCAGGTAGTTATCTGCGTAGCAGATTGCTATCATGAGCGTAGCGAATGATGCGGCATGCGTAGCATGCCCATACATCATGAAATGATGTATGCATGATTTTGAATACAAAATCATGGCACATGAAGGGATACATATGTCAGCCGGCTATTAATTTTTTCTGATATAGTTTCAAATGTTTATTAATGGAATCGTTATCTAAAAATGTATTCAAGCAGCTTCTCTGCGCGATCCTTGTTACGATCCTTGCCACCCGGGAAGCAGATATAGACATCCTCGTAGCCGAGGTTGAGCTTCTTGGCAAACTCGGTTCCGGAAATATTTACGGCAAGAGGCTTTGAACGATCGCCGACAGCCATCAGAATCTCTGTCGTCTTGGCGTTGATCGCAGCTTTGGCATTTTCAGGATCAGCGTAGTCAGAAGAGTAGTAGATCCTTCCTTTATATTTATCAAGAACCTCCTGATCAAAATAATCATCCATAAAGAAGAGGATACATGCATAGTTGCAGTATTCAAGTCCCTGCAGATTGGTGATGATCACATCATAGTAGTTATCCTTGACCAGCATGGCAAGCGAAATTGCGTTGCTGTTGCCTGAAGTGTTGGAGAGCTCGTATTCAAGAGTTACATTATAATATGCATCGGCCAGAAGCCGGCGGCCCTTATTCAGTTTGGTATCCTTGACAAACTGTTCAAATGGTTTGTCTGAAACGGCGAGTGGATCGTCTGCATTCAGAACTGCGGCTGCAAGGCTTACAGGTCGTGAATTCTTATATATAGCGATTGCCAGGGAACCAAAGACCAGAACGGCGGCAACACCAAATAAGAAATACCATTTATAATAGTAAATGATGTATTTGATCTTCTCTTTACGGGACATCTCGGCCATACGGGCTTTCATCAAGCTCCTTTTTTTGGCCCGTCGTTCCTTTCCAGACATGAGCGCCATGGCAAGTCTGTCTTCTGAATCGGCTTCCTCCTTTTCCTTTGGTTTTTCTTCGAATTCCTTAAGCATCTCTCTCATTTTTTGTATATCCTCACTAACAGTATATGTAATATTTATTACATAATTTAAACATTATTTACAAATTAAAGCAAGAGGGTTCACAAAATATTTAAAAATGCACAAAGAAATCGTCATTTTATTGTATTAATTGAAGGTTTTTGCGTTGTATATGGTAAAACTGACCAAAAAAAATGAGAATTTCAAAAAAAACACTTGCTAATTTGTTTATTATGTCCTATAATCAACCTTGCATTGAATGTTCAACGTAACTGTCATTTGAATAACATATTATTCATTTGGCGTTAACAGCCTCGGGCTGTTGATTATAAATCGTTTAAGATGCGAAAGGATGATCGGTTACAAAACAGAACACACATAATAAAGGAGGTTTTTCTTGTGAAAAAGATTAAGAAAACACTTGCTCTTTCTCTCGCACTTGCTATGGGCCTTTCTCTTGCAGCCTGCGGTAAGGATGACGATAAGGAAGACAAAAAGACAACAGAAGCAACAACAAAGGCAACAGAGGCTGACACAAAGGCCACAGAAGCTCCTACAGACACAGAAGCTCCTACAGACACAGAAGCTCCAGCTGAGAACTCAATCACATCTATGGATGGAAAGTTCACAGTAAGCATGGATGGCTGGGAGAAGATCTACGCATACTCATGGGATGATGACTTCCAGAAGGTTCTTACAGTTCTTGAGAATCAGTTCCCAGAACTTAAGGATTATATCGAGTATGTAAACCTCGGTGTATCTGGTACTGGTGATGAGTACAAGACAGGTATCGACACAGCTCTTACAAGCGGTGACAAGTATCCTTCACTCATTCCTGCAGATAACGACGTTGCTAAGTATTGGTTAGAGGATGCTTCTAAGACAGCTTCTCTTGCTTCTGTCGGAATTACTGATGATATGTATGCTGATGGCTACAACTTCTCTAAGGGTTATGCTACATACAACGGAGAGCTCAGAGCTGCTACATGGCAGGGATGTCCTGGTGTATTCACATACAGAAGAGACATTGCTCAGGAAGTATTTGGCGTTTCAGAGCCAGCTGATGTTCAGGCACTCCTTAAGGATTGGGATGCATTCTTCGCAGCAGCTGATAAGCTTAAGGAAGCTGGTAAGTTCATCGTTTCTGGTCCAGACGATATCAAGTATGCAGTTTGGGATAGCCAGAAGCAGCCATGGGTAACAATCGCTGATGATGGATCAGAGAAGCTTACTCTTGATGATGCAGTTACAAATTATCTTGAGCTCGCTAAGAGGCTCTATGATGGAGATTATACAAAGAAGACTTCAGCTTGGGGTTCTGACTGGTATGCAAACATGTCTGGTGACGTTCTTGGTTACTTCGGTACAACATGGTTCATGGGACAGATCGAAGGAAACTGTGGCGATACATTTGGTAACTGGGCAGCTTGTACAGGTCCTTCTCCATATCACTGGGGTGGTACATACGTAATGGTTGGTAAGGATACTCCAAACCCTGACCTTTGCGGATTCATCATTTATGAGCTTTGCTGTGATGCTGATCTTATGTACAAGATCACAACAGAGAAGGGTGACTTCGTTAACAATAGAGTAGCTAACGCTAAGCTCGTTGAGGATGGCGTTGCTCCTATGTTCGATGACGGAAAGTCAATGGTTGATATGCTTGGCGGACAGAACCCAATTCAGGCATGGGCTGACGCAGCAGAAGGTATCGACCTTAGCAACACAACATACGCTGACTCTACAATCAAGGGTTACATCGATGCTGCTTCTACAGCTTACAACACAGGTGAGGCTGCAACAGTTGATGATGCAATCGCTATGATCAAGAAGGATGCTGAGACAAACCTTGGTCTTATCGTAGAGTAATTTAAATTAGATTTTGATCTTTTAATTAAAGATTAAGACTATCTGCGCATCGGTATAGTCAACTATATCGATGCGCTTTTTTAAAGAAAAAAAGCGTCTAGATTAGTTGCGGGGGTGATGATTTGAAAAAGAGAAAAACAGTTGAATACGGTAAGTATGGTCTTCTTTTTCTGATCCCATTCTTCCTTGTATTTTTAGTTTTTCAGTTTTATCCACTCATGTACACTATTTTTGAGTCCTTCGAGTATACATTCAAGAATGGTCGTAATATGAAAACAACCAGAGGACTTGGTTCATATACAAACTACGTTTTTGGTAAGGCCGGCGGTAATGAGATATGGAAAGGTATCTACGTAACGGTTATCATGTGGGTTATGAACTTCATTCCTCAGGTTCTTCTTGCATTATTGCTCGCTGCTTGGTTTAGTGATGTTAACCTTAAGATTAAGGGTGCAGGCGCATACAAGGTAATCATGTATATGCCTAATATCATTACAGCAGCTACTATAGCAGTTCTTTTCTATAACCTCTTCAATACTACGGGTGCCATGACCAAGATATTTGAAGCCATGGGTATAGCCAAGGGTTCAATTATCGATAAAGGATGGAGTTCACTGTTCATCATAGCATTTATCCAGTTCTGGATGTGGTATGGTAATACAATGATCGTCCTTTGTGCAGGTATTCTCGGTATTAATCCTTCGCTCTATGAAGCAGCGATGGTTGACGGGGCTACAGGCAAGCAGCAGTTCTTCAGAATCACACTTCCACTTCTTAAGCCGATCTTACAGTTCACACTTGTAACATCAGCTATCGGTGGTCTCCAGATGTTCGATATTCCTCAGCTTTTCAACGAAGGAAAGCCGGTTCTTGCATTTGGTAAGAGTGATACAATCTACTCTACAAGAACAGTTGTTATGCTTATCAAAAATTACGTAAATAACGGTCCTACACAGAACATGGGTAGAGCCGCAGCATATTCGGTTGTGCTTTTCGTAATTACACTTTGTATATCACTTGTATTCTATAAACTGACTTCTGAGAAGAAGCCTAAAGACGGAAGGTAGGTGAAATAAAGTGGATAAGAGTTACGCAAAGCAGATCACACATAAGAAGATTATCAGACATATAGTATGTATCATACTTGCTTTGATATCAATTTTCCCTTTTTATGTGCTTATAATTAATGCGACACATACGTCAGGTGAGATTCAGAGCGGTATCAAGATGCTTCCTGGAAGCAATTTTGCAACAAACTACAAAAACCTTATTAGTGATACCAGTAAGACCAGTGGAGTTACTCTCTGGAAAGCTCTTGCAAACTCACTCATAGTAACAGTACCTGCGACAATACTCCAGATTTATTTTGGAACACTTACCGCATATGCTGTTACAGTATATGAATTCAAACTTAAGAAATTCGCTTGGGGATTCATTTATGGTATCATGATGATCCCTACACAGATTTCTATAGTTGGACTTATCAAGGTTTGTAACCTTACACATCTGTATGGTACATTCTGGCCACTCATTCTCCCGGCAGCAGCTGCTCCGACAACTGTTTACTTCATGAAACAGTACATGGAGACCGGCTTCTCAGTAGAGATAGTTGAGGCAGCCCGAATCGATGGTTCGAGCGAGTTCCGTACCTTTAACCAGATTTGTTTACCACTTGTTAAGCCTGCTATGGCAACACAGGCCATCTTTGGTTTCGTTGCTTCATGGAACAATCTGTATACACCTTCGATCATACTTGCTACAGAGAGACAGAAGATGACAATGCCTATGTACGTTTCATCTCTGAGATCTAACGATAAGTCAAGAGACTTTGGTGTTATCTACCTGGGACTTCTCATTACGGTAATACCTATTCTCGTAGCTTATTTCTTCCTCTCTAAATACATTATCGCAGGTGTTGCACTCGGTGGTGTAAAGGAATAATAGAATTCATAACGTTTACATAAATTGCGCGGAGGATTTTTCCTCCGCGTAATTGTGTTTATGGGTGTTTGTCTATGAACAATAACACAGCGTCCGCAGGGAGGAGTTTAGGTCCGGCGGATGCTGTTTTTTGTGCTTACGATCCGTGTTGTTGGTTTTTGTGATATTTTTGTGATAATTTCAAATAATGGTTTATTTTTTAAGAATATTTGTTATAATGGGTAATGGTTTGTTAAAATACGAGATTTTGGAGAAAAAACGTGTCTGAAAAGAAGAAGTCCAATAAGAATAAAACGAACGATTCTGATAAAAAAAATATTAAGCAGGTTATAGAAGAATCAGCTGCTGTAGAATCAGCTGCCGATACTGCGAAAATGTCAGTATCTGGAATACATGATGACATGAAAAAGACTGAAGCATCAGTTGATGCTATTGATAATTCAGTATCAGATCAGGCTCCTGCTGAGGAGAGTGATTTTGTCTATACTACTCAGATGAAGCAGTATGAGGAGATGATCAAGAGAGAGAATGCTACTCATGAGAAGAAGGATCCTATCCTCAGACGTTTCATGACGGCATTCGGTAATGTATTTGCCCTGAATGTCTGTTTTGTTATTTCCTGCCTCGGCGTGGTTACGATCGGCGCGGCGCTGACTGCGCTTTTCTCGATGTGTATCAGACTTCAGGAGAATAACTCGGATGCATTGATCGTAAAAGAGTATTTCACTGAATTTAAGAAGAATTTTAAGAAGGCTACTCTGGAATGGCTTATTATCATTGGTGTTCTTGGGGTAATGTGTGGCGAGTATCTTCTTATTGTTACATGGCCGGGAATGCTTGCAACCTTCTATACAATAGTTCTTGTAGCTGAGCTGGTTGTACTCGCACTTGTAATGGCTTTCCTGTTCCCGCTTACTGCAAAGTATGATAATACGATCGTCAATACCTTTAAGAATTCACTTCTTCTTTCATTGGGTAATCTGTGGGATTTTGCCAAGATTTTTCTTATCTGGTTTGTTCCTATTTATTATACCATTACGAATCCGGTAGTATTCTTTACAATATGGTATCTCTATCTTGTGATTGCCTTTGGTACAATGGCATATCTCAGCACGATGACTATCAGAAACGTATTTAAGAAGATAAAGGTAACTCAGGAAGAGGAGCAGAAGAAGCATGAGGATCAGATCTATGCTTCGACTCACAGAGACGGTGTCGCTGCAAGAGCAAATGCCCTTTCAAAATACACAGGAAATAAGTCAAAGCCTGTTGATAACAAAACATACAGCAGTCAAAAAAACAGTACAAAGAATAATTCCAGTAAGAATAATTCCAGTAAGAATAATTACGGTAAGAATAATTCCGGTAAGAATAATTCTGGCAAGAACGGCTCCGGTAAATAATAAAGCTATAAATGTGTTTATACTAACATTAAAAAGCGCACAAGAAACAGCATAAGAAAACAGTACAAGATAAAAAGTACAATATACCGGTAATGGTGTTATATGGCCGGTTTATCATAAAAATATTTATCACATAGATCACGGAGGCAGATCATGAGTTCTAAAATAAGAAGACATGCGGCTATACTTTTGATATTTGCGGTAATACTGTCATCGCTTACAGCCTGCAGTGTCGGCAAGAAGAAGGACAAGGAAGACAATAAAAAGGAAAGCGGCGTATTGTTTACACCGGAAGAAGTCAAATCGACAGAGGTTATGAAGCTCGGCGATGAGACTATCTATATGGATACAGCGCTCATCTACCTTATAATGTCATACAGACAGTATACGGTAACTGAGGATAACCTGGATGCTCTTCCTGATATTTGTAAGCCTCAGGCACTTTCAAGCCTTCGCGAGACTTATTCTATTTATAAGGCTGCGATGGATTCCGGGCTTACACCTAGTGAGGAGGATGAAAAGCAGGCAAAGAATTATGCCGATATTTTCATTCAGGCGTGCTCGGATATACTTAAAAAATGTGGTATTTCCAACGATAAAGTCTATGAAGAATACAGAAAACAGATGGTAGTTGAAAAGTTCAAGAATGACGAAAAAAATCGTCTCGGACAGGAACTGACCAAGAAGTATGAGGAGCAGTACGGCAAAACCAGATTCTTCAAGGTTTATGCGGTTATTTTCCCGACCGTTCAGGTTGGCAGTGATGGTATGCCTGTTTCAAATTCCGACGGAACCTATGCAACCGTAACAGATGCCGAGAAAAAGTCAGCATATGAAAATGCAGTCAAAGCCCGTGAGGAAATCATCGGCGGCGCTGATTGTAAAGAGGTTATTGAAAAATATAACGTGGATGCATATTCAAGCGAAACAACCTCGTATGAAGGATATAGTTCATCAAATGGCGGCAAGGACACTCTTGAGAAGCTGAAAACAGGAGAAGCAACAGAGATCTCAGAGAATAAGCTTGGTTACCTCTTCTATGTAATGTTAAATGATAACGATACCGATACACGCGATTATTATATTGAGTATCTCGCAAGTGTGGATGTTGATACTGAATATACAGAGCTTGAGGATAAGTGGAAGAAAACAATCGCAGTTGATGAGCAGGGCGATATGATCGGAACTGCATGGAATGATATTGACGGCAAGGCTTTCGGAAAACTTCTGATCGGTCATGGTGTCGTAGGAAATGAAGGGGATACAACACAGTAATAATTAGTTTGGATGAATAAGAAGGAAGAATGTTTGAACGTTCTTCCTTCTTATTTTTTTATAATAGAAAATGTAGTTCTTTTATTGTTATTATTACTATTAATAATATTCTTATTACTGTTTCTTTTTTTATTGTTTATTGTTTTTTTCTTCTTATTATGCTTGTTATTATTTAAGTCCGCTCCTGAGCCTTTTTGTAAGGATTAATATTCTTTACACCCGGTTGGGAGAATAGTAAAATCGTGATAGTATCTTATAGATAAAAATTCGGAGAGGGATCTATGAAGACAGGGGAAGGTTTTAGATTAAAAAGAAGACGTCTGATGGCTGCATTTGTGGCTTTTTTGATGTGCTTCACGATTCTTGTTGGTACAGGAGACGGGGGGAATTATGTACAGGGGGCAGGCGATTCAATCAACGATGGTTATACATCAAGAAGAACCGACGACAGAGGCGTCAGAAGAGCCGACGACAGAGGCGTCAGAAGAGCCAACGACAGAAGCGACAGAAGAGCTGACAACAGTGGAGCCGGAGAAACCAACAATTGTTCAGCATGAAGCTGTAAATGACAAGCCGCAGACAGGGGATGATTCGCCTATCATTCCGGCGGTCATACTTATGATAATATCATCTATAGGGCTTCTCATTGTCGGAAAGAAGAAAAAACATAACAACTAGTTGATAGGCTGATTAGGGCATAGAGACAATCTCTGTGCCCTTTTTGTGATATGTTTGCAAACTCAAATCTGCTGTATTTAATAATTCTGAAAAAAGATGAAATTAAAAAAAGGTTTTTGAATAGTTATATAGAAAAATAAATTGCGGGCTTTCCGACACCGGGTGGATTACGCAAAAAATATAAGTCTGTGCATTGAACCTGAGATAGTATTTACAAGCTTCGGGGGAAGACGATATGACCATCAGAGAGGAAATTGAGAAAAAAGAACATGAGATACTCAGTCCATATGCTTCATTCAGTGATGAATCGAGGGGGCGCGACAGAGAGGAAAAACAATGTGATCTGAGGACTGTCTATCAGAGAGACAGGGACAGGATCATTCATTCTAAAGCGTTCAGGCGTCTTAAACATAAGACGCAGGTATTTCTCTCTCCGTATGGCGACCACTACAGAACGAGACTGACTCACACTCTTGAGGTTTCGCAGATTGCGCGTACAATAGCAAGGTGCCTTAAGCTTAACGAGGATCTGACCGAAGCGATAGCGCTTGGCCATGATCTGGGACATACACCTTTTGGACATGCGGGCGAGAGGGCTCTTACGACCGCGCTCGGAAGACCGTTCAGACATAATGAGCAGGGCGTCAGAGTTGTTGAAAAGCTTGAGAAGGACGGCCGGGGGCTGAACCTGACCTGGGAGGTCAGAGATGGTATCCTCAATCATAAAACCAGTCTGACACCGGCAACTCTTGAAGGGAAAATAGTAAGAGTTTCGGATAAGATAGCTTATATCAGTCACGATATAGATGATGGTATCCGGGCGGGGATCCTGTTTGAAAAAAGCATACCCGGAAAGCTGACGGATGTTCTGGGGCATAATACCAGAGACAGAATAGACAATCTCATACATGATGTTATCGGAACCTCTATGGGTAAACCTGATATTCTCATGTCAGAGGAATATAGAGATGCTCTCTTTGATCTAAGGAGTTTCATGTTCGAAAAGCTCTATACAAGCAAGGCTGCAAAGGGCGAAGAGATCAAGGCCGAGAGGATAGTTGCAAGGCTCTTTGAGCACTATAATGCACATCCTGAAGAAATGAGTCTTGAATATTTAAAGATGATAGATCAGGGAGAAAAAAAAGAAACGGTTGTATGTGATTATATAGCCGGAATGACAGATAATTATGCAGTTATGAAATATAAAGATATTTATATACCGCGTTCATGGACCATGGTATGATCTGGTGAAGTGATTATTTGTACGCGGACATAAAAGGCAGGGGCAATGTACTATTCAGATGAAATAGTTGAGGAAATAAGAGAAAAAAACGATATAGTTGACGTGATCGGCAGTATTATCGGACTCAAGCGTACCGGTAATTCGTATATGTGCTGCTGTCCCTTCCACAATGAGAAGACACCATCCTTTCATGTAAGCAGAGCCAAGCAGATATATCACTGCTTTGGCTGCGGGGCCGGCGGAAATGTTATCACATTCCTTATGCAGTATGAAAACTATACATTCCAGGAGGCACTGAAATATCTGGCTGACAGATCGGGAGTGATCCTTCCGGAGGTTGAACTCACTCCTTCACAGAAGAAGCAGGAGAGCAGGAAGGAAATACTGCGCGAGATCAACCGCAGTGCGGCAGCGTATTTTCATTATCTGCTGACCAAAACCGACAGAGGCCGTCTGGGATACGATTATTATAAAGAAAAAAGGCGGCTCACGGATGAAACTATAGCATCCTTCGGGCTTGGATTTGCGGACGTTTACAGCGATGATCTGTATAAATATTTAAAAAGTAAAGGCTATTCAGATGACATGCTTCGTGACAGCGGTCTGGTGAATTTTACGGAAAAATACGGCGCTCAGGACGTTTTCTGGAACAGAGTAATGGTTCCGATAACTGATATCGGCGGCAAGGTAATAGCCTTTGGAGGAAGAGTCCTTGGAGACGGACTTCCGAAATACGTAAATACAAAGGAAACAGAAATATTTAATAAGAGGCGCAATCTCTTTGCAATGCATATTGCAAGGCGCAGCCGGCGGCGGGGAATAATACTCTGCGAGGGTTATATGGATGTTATCGCGATGCATCAGGCCGGCTTTGATAATGCGGTTGCTTCACTCGGAACCGCATTTACCGAGGAACAGGCGCTTCTTATCAAGAGATACAGCACAGAGGTTTATCTGGCCTACGACAGCGACAGTGCCGGAAGAGCGGCGACCAGAAAGGCTATCGAGATTCTCCGGAATGCTGATATGCAGCAGAGAGTCATAGATATGCGGCCGCACAAGGATCCGGATGAGTTCATCAAGAATCTTGGTGCTGAAGAGTTTGAAAATCGTATAAAAGATGCAAAGCCGGGACTTATTTTCGAGATTGATGATGATGCCGGCAAATATAACCAGAGCGATCCGGAAGAGCGAACTACATTTATAAACAGTATCGCGAGACTGCTTAAGACTATAGAGGATCCGGTCCGGCGGAACAGCTATCTGGAAAGCATCTGCAACAAATATGCTATCGACAAGGTCTCGCTTAAGGCGCAGATTGAAAGAACGGTAATTACACCTGGGCATTCATCACAGCGTGCACCTGAGGGCATGAAAATATATGCCGAATCGCCTTCGGCTGAGACACCGGTAAACAGAAAAAATGATAAGACTGAAGATATAGTCGCAGCGCATCAGAGGCTGCTTCTGACGTGGATGGTCAATGATCCTGAGCTTTTTGAGAGGCTGGAAGGAACCATCACCGAGGAAGATTTTACGGACGAAGAGATAAAACCTGTTGCGGTGAAGCTCTTTGAACAATACAGAGAAAAAAGAAGCGTCAGTCCTGCAGCATTGATAGATCAGTATGATGATCTGGAAAAACAGCAGAAGGTAGCGGCAATGATCTCGACGGAGCTTGCCGGGCAGCTTGATGATGATGAAAAGAAGAAGGCACTGAGAGATATAGTGATCAAGGTGAAGCAGAACAGTCTTGATCATGCATTTAAGAACAGTAATAATGATCCTTCGAAGCTCATGGAGCTTATCAAAATGAAACAAAGTCTTAATCGACTGGAGGTATAAAAATGGCAACAAGAAAGAAGAAAACAGCAGAACCTGAGTTTTTAGGAAGCGCAGAGCTTGAAGCTGCTGCTGACAAATTACTTGCTGAGGCTGACAAGAAGGAAGCAAAAAAGGAAGAAGTAAAGCCGGAATATAAAGATGGCGAAGCTTTTGATGATTCCGAAGAGCTTGATGGCAAGCCGAAAATGACTGAAGAGGACGAAAAACTCTTCAATGATACACTTGAGAAGCTCCTTGTCATGGCTAAGAGCAAGAAGAGTGTTATCGAAGACACAGAGATCATTGATGCATTTAAGGATAAGCAGGAATTCCTTACAGATGATAATATGATCAGAGTTATTGATTTCTTTGAACGTAATAAGGTCGATGTCCTTACTATAACCGAGGATGATGACGATGTTGAGCCGGACGATCTTATGTTTGAGCTTGATGATGAAGAAGAAATAGATATGGAGCAGATCGATCTCTCAGTTCCTGAGGGTGTCAGTATCGAGGATCCTGTACGTATGTACCTCAAGGATATCGGTAAGGTACCTCTTCTTACAGCTGAAGAGGAGATCGAGCTTGCCAAGAAGATGGAAGACGGCGGCGAAGAGGGCGAGGAGGCTAAGAAGAAGCTTGCTGAAGCCAACCTCAGACTTGTTGTCAGCATCGCCAAGAGATATGTGGGCAGAGGTATGCTTTTCCTTGACCTTATTCAGGAAGGAAACCTCGGCCTGATCAAGGCGGTTGAGAAATTCGATTATACCAAGGGATATAAATTCAGTACATATGCAACCTGGTGGATCAGACAGGCTATCACAAGAGCTATCGCCGATCAGGCAAGAACCATCAGAATACCTGTGCATATGGTTGAGACGATCAACAAACTTATCAGAGTTTCAAGACAGTTACTCCAGGAGCTTGGTCGTGAACCGACCCCGGATGAGATAGCAGAGGAAATGAATCTGCCTGTAGACAGAGTAAGAGAGATCCTTAAGATATCTCAGGAGCCTGTTTCTCTCGAGACACCTATCGGTGAAGAGGAAGACAGCCACCTTGGAGACTTTATTCAGGATGAAAATGTACCTGTTCCTGCGGAAGCAGCTGCATTTACCCTTCTTAAGGAGCAGCTTGTTGAGGTACTCGGAACACTTACCGAAAGAGAACAGAAGGTTCTTCGTCTCCGTTTCGGTCTTGACGACGGAAGAGCAAGAACTCTTGAAGAGGTAGGAAGAGAATTCAGCGTTACAAGAGAGCGTATCAGGCAGATTGAGGCTAAGGCTCTCAGAAAGCTGAGACATCCAAGCCGCAGTCGTAAGCTGAAAGAGTTCCTTGAGTAGTCGCATACAGTATTGAATAGCTCGCGCTTAGATATACCTCCTCAACCGTAGGTGAAATACACCTTCGGAGGTATACCTAAGCGCGAATCGTTAAAACCGTAGTTATGTGAGAAATGCTTGGTACTCGGAGGGTTTGACTTGGAGAGTAGTGTAACAGGACGAATGTCCAAAAGAATGCTGGCGGTGGCTGATATGGTATCGCACAGCAGACAGCAGGATAATAAAACGTACAGAGTTGCGGACATCGGCTGTGATCATGCCTTTGTAAGTATTTATCTGATGCAGCACGGTATTGCGGATAAAGTGATCGCAATGGATGTAAATCCGGGACCGCTTGAGGCTGCCCGTAAGAATATCGACAGGTATCTGGGAACGACAGAAGGTGCAGAAATCGACATCAGACTGTCGGATGGTTTTGCCGGATTGAAGAAGGGCGAGACAGATGCTGCAGTCGTAGCGGGAATGGGCGGAAAGCTTGTGATATCCATCATTGAGGGCGCGGATGTATTTGTACCGGGATATAAGCTGATACTTTCGCCTCAGTCCGATGTGCCGGAGGTAAGACTGTATCTACTTGAACATGGTTTCAAACTCATGGATGAGGATATGATCTGTGAGGATGGAAAATATTATAATATTATCTGTGCGGAGTATGTTGGCACTTCACAGCTGTCAGATGATGTTGACGAAGATGATATTATTCATCAAGAAGACCGTGAGAGCAATGAACAGCCGGAAAACATTAAAGGTGAGAAGCTGATCCTTATACAATATGGAGAAAACCTCATCAATAAGAAGAACCCTGTATTTAGAGAGTACCTGGAAAAAAGAAAAAAGTCACTCGGCACGATCTATGACAATCTCTCACAGCCGTGCAGTCCGCTGGTGGTTACAAGGCGGGAAGAGATCAAGAGGGAACTGGGCGAGATTGAGTTTGTCCTCGAAAAAATGAACTAGGAGAAATGATGGAGTTGGAGCGTCTGTGAGGTTAAATAGAGGCTTTCGCTTTTAAAAATGACACATATATATTAACAATTTGGTTTGATTATTGATATTAGGTTATTATGATATTTGCGCCCGACGGGTATTAATTCTTTATATCCGGATAAGTGTACCGTACTATTTGAAATATCAAAGCCTGTATAATACCTCATGTTGATGATGTAGGATTTATGGCATCTGAGAAAGTGATCGGGAAGCAGTGCTTCCATAGATTTTATACTATAGGATTTTGTTAACTGTATTCCGTTTTCTGTATGGAGTATCAGTTCATGACCTATTGATTCTATGTAAGCTATTTTTTCGGTTTCTATGCGAATGCGTATTCCGTTTATGCCTTGGATATCCAGCTTTTGAGGACCTGATGAAGGGAAACGGAGCATTTTGATTACAGCTTCTTTAACTGAATTATCATCATATGGTTTTTTGATATATTCATAACAATGTGTTGTAGTTAGTGCTTCCTCTAATCTGTCAGATACTCCCGTGATATATAGTATTGGCGTGAATTCATATTCAGGACGAAGTCTGATATATCTTGCAAAATCAAGGCCATCTTTGGAATCCGGATTATCACCTAAATCAATATCAAGAATAAAGAATATAAATGAATCGTGCATTTTGATAGAATTGAAAGCTTCTCTGTAGTTTTTGCAGCATAAGACATTAAGGTCGGATGAAGTATTTATTACGAGTTTTTCAAGCTTTGCCAGCTGGGCTGTATCGTCTTCAAGTATCAGAATATTCTTTTCCATATTATACCTCGATATGAAATACTATAAATGTTTCACTCTTGTCATCACTATACTGGTTGTAAACCTCGAAAGTTCCTTTATAGGCGTTTAATATTTTTCTGAGATTATATAGTCCATAACCTCTTCTGATGTTTTTTCCATCTGGGGAGGTTTCTTTTGTTGAATACCCTTGTTTAAATAAATTAATATGAATGTCACGCGTGAGTTCAAAACCTTTATTCTTTGTTTGGATAATTGCTTTTCCGTCAAGACTGTTAATCGATAGTTCACATTTATCACCGGATTCTATGGCTTCAAACATATTTGTGATCATTATGCTGAGAATATCCACAAGAACAGGTTCCGGAGTATTAGTTTCGATTTGATAACTTTTTATGTTTAGATTTAGAGTCTTGTTGTTTCTGGCAAATTCTTTGTATTCATAGAACAAAAAAGATGCGATCAAACGATTTTTTATGTGCAGAATCTCGATGATTTCATTGTCGTCCTTAACATAATTTGTATAGGCTTCGAGCGCTGAAGACAGGGATTCATAATCTTTATTAAGAACAGGTAAAGCACTGATAGTTGCAATCCGGTTATCGTATTCATGCTGCTTTGAACGTATTTCGCTTATGAGTTCATCAAGTATCTCGGATTCCTGTTTTATTGCTTTGAGTTCGGTATCCTTTTTTTGGATTGTCATTTCTTCAAATATGATTATATAGTTTATTAGCAGCAGTATGATCATACAAGTCAGATATATTGTAAAACTCTCTTTAAAGCTTTTGGTGTTAGTCTTATAAATAAAATCAACAAAAGTAATAAATATAAATATATTGGCAAGAAGTATTTTTAATGAGGTTTTTCCTTTGATGATGATACTGAAAAGCTGTTTTAGTGGAAGAAGTTTTAGCAATAACGAGAGTAACAGTATAGTGAGAAAATTACCAAGGAGTCCGATTCTGTAATCAGTGAAGTCGGAAATAAACAATCTGAATACAATAACGATCAAATATTGGAGAATGATCGTGATAAAATAAGATAATACATATATTGAAAGAACCACTGATAATCTGGCACGGGTTAGTAAGAAAATAACGCCCGTGCTTATTATTATTTGTATGATACGTACTATAAAATAATTATTAATACCGATCTCGATAAAGCTGTTTATAAAAGAAGTAAGGATGGTTGAGCAAAATAATAAAAAAAACAGATTATGTTTATTCTTATGTTTTATTCCGTATAATCCGTTTATAACAATTACATCTTGTATTCTTTCCTCAAAATAATTGACAAACAGAATAAAGAAGTACAGCATTTGGCTTTGCCTCCCAACATCATAATATAACAGATTATATATCATATTCCGGGGTGTTATCAATATGAAACGAAGTGCTGTTATTGCTGTTTATGCAGGCAGAGTGTAGTTTGTGCAGGACATATTGAATAACTTTATTTTGGTTGATACTATTGAAATATGGACGAGAGGATTAAAGGATTCTATCTGAAAATCAGCAATAAAATCACCTGCAAGATGGCCATGCGTGTATCAATGACGGAAGACGATATAATCATTTTTACGTATCATCTTAGATGTATATTATGTGAGTCTTTAAGATTTTTCATCATGATGATTATTTCCGCCATAGCTGGCAGGTTGGGAGATTTTATATTCGCATATATTGCAATGAGAATAATAAGATCAACGACTGGAGGATTACATCACAAAAGCTATTTAATGTGTTCACTTCATTCATATTTGTTTTTTTTGACTATTATTGTTGTTGATTCATATGTTGAATTGAGTGACATGATTTTTATATTTCCGTTATCAATAGCATGTATATTGGTGTTTGGACCGGCACCATCGAAAGAAAGGGGGAGTTATGGTAAAAAATCCAGGAGACGCTTAAAAATTATTGGTGCATTTTCTGTGATATGTTGCTGGATTTTAACAATGATCATGCCGGCGTATGCCAATATTATAACTTATACCTTCGACATTATCATCATACATGGGGTCTACGCTTAGTTCGGCTGTAAATGACTGGTCACCCTCAGTGAGTAAGATGGTGACAGAGATAAATGCTGATCGACCATTTTTATTGGGGTTTGCTGCGGGAAGTACTATTTTTTCATATAGCACTACGGTTGGACATATGACAATGTGTGTAGGTTATACGACGGCTGGAACAATCAGTTACTCGATTGTTGTAGATGGACATTCAACGAATACGGTGACGAAAATGTGGACAAGCTATAATGATTTTATGTGCAAGGTTTATATGAATTAAAAACATTGCTGAGAGGTTAGTTGATAATGCGAAAAGTTATATTGATCTTGATATCTGTAATATTTATGTTATCAGGATGTTCGAGGGCAAAAAACGACATGGAAAAGAATACTGGTGAAACACCTACGGGATATGATGGCCCGATACATTCGGAGTACATTTTTGTCAAAGGACAGTTATATATATGTGCATACACTGTTATACACACAGATAATATTCAGGAAGAAATAGTGAAACTGGGTGAGGTTATCAAACAGGATGAATATCATTTTCCTGATGAAGAGTATGAGGCAACGCATGTTCCGGTTGGAACACCGATATATCAGATTGGAGATAATATTTATGTGTCATATGATGGTGAGTATTATCAACAATACCATGCGGCTACAGAAAATGGAATGCCGGTCGAAGAATTAAACTCGGATAATAAGATAACGACTTAACAGACTGATACCGGAGAGACACCAACAGGTTATCCGAATGGGACGCTACAGGAAGAGTATCTCTTTGTGAATGGAAAATTGTATGTTTGTGCATACGAAGCTGTTAAAGAAGGCAGGCTTAATGGAGAAATTGTTAAGCTAGGCGAAGTGACAAAGGAAGATGACAGGAATTATCCTGATGAGGAATTTGAAGCCGCTCATGTGCCGGTAGGAACAGCTGTATATAGTGTCGGGGATAAAATATACACCTACGGTGGACCGGATTACGCTGGGCAGGTGTATTATCGCCTTTTCAGGGAATGTACGAATATAGAGGAATAATACGGAATCACAAATGAATATGAATAGTCGGTAATCTGACATTGTAACCATATGATTTTTTTAAACATACACTAAAACACTGCATGATCTGTGAAATGACAGACACGGATCATGCAGTTTTTTTGTGTAGATAATGAGCCAAGTGGCTGCATGCAGTATCAGTATAAAGAACATAAAGGATTTATCAATTGTTAAGAATTATAAAAGACAAATGTATTTATATTGTGTTATAATTGATAATGCAGTATCAGGTGTATGAGTATCAATGCTAACATCTTATATTGGCAAGGGTTATGAATAGCAATAGTATTTCTGGATTGAGGAAGGAGTACGATGGAGAAGGTAAATATCAGATATATTGCAGGCGATAAAACAGGTCAGGTGAGTGTTGATCAATTGACGGAACTATCATTTCTGGCTGAACTTGTTGTGCCTGAAAAAAAGAAGGACTTTATAGCGGCGACTGTTGACGGAAAGCTTCGCGAGATGAATTTCTTCCTGGAGAATAACTCTGATGTGGAATTCATTGGAATAGATACGACTATAGGCTTTGATATCTATAAGAGGGGGCTCACTCTTCTTATGATGAAGGCGTTTGATGATGCTCTGCAGGGCAGACCGGATTATAATATTGATGTAATGTATTCGCTGGGCAAGGGTTATTTCTGCCGTATCAGCGACAATATAAGGCTCACTGATGAGCTGATAAATGATGTTAAAAACAGGATGAAGGAGCTTGTCGAGGATGACCTTCCGATCGATAAGAGATCCTTCAGTTCGGATGAGGCGAGAATGAAATTTGCGTCTATGGGTCTTAAGGACAAGGTTAAGCTCCTTAATTTCAGACGTGTTTCAAGGATCAATCTCTATAATCTCGCCGGATATTATGATTATTTTTATGGTTACATGCCGTCTTCAACGGGTTATCTCAAGGCTTTTGATCTGGTGAGATA
>CAMNMC010000091.1 GCA_946544235.1 uncultured Lachnospiraceae bacterium
ATGTGGAATGTTATGTGGCTTGACTGCATAATGGTACTTCCGCTCATTATTCTCGGCTTCGAGAGGCTGATGGATGATGGTGATCCAAAGCTTTACTGTATATCACTGGCATATTGTCTGTGGTGCAATTATTATATTGCATTTATGATATGTGTCTTTATGATACTCTGGTTCTTCACGGAATCTCACGGCGGAATTAAGAAGTTCTTCGTGCATGGTGTGAGATTTGCCTGCTATTCGATTCTGGCTGCAGGAATGACCGCAGTTTCGCTGATAACGGCGTATAAGGGTATAATGCAGACTGCTGCGGGCAAGATGGAGCTTCCGAAATGGAAATGGTATCAGGATATCAAGGAAGTCCTTAAGGCACATCTGTTTTATACCAATCCTATCAAGATGCAGACCTTTGACGGCGGCGTAAATCTGTATTGCGGTATATTTGTCATTCTGCTTGCCTTTGTATATCTGTTCCTGGACAGAGAAAAACTGACGAGAAGGATAGGTAAGTTCGTGATACTTGTTATCCTGGTAGCAAGCTTTAACAATGAACTTCTGAACTATGTATGGCATGGCTTCCATAATCAGTATGGAATCCCGAACAGATTCTCTTTTCTTTATATATTTGTCCTGCTGACCATGGCTTACAGGGCAGCTCTCAGACTGAGATATATAAGCGGCTATTACATAACCAGTGCTTTGTTCCTTACGGCAGGCTTCTGGTCATATATAATCTATAATACTGCCGGCAACGGGGCTCAAAGCTCGGGAATCAAGGATTATCTTAAGCCGGAAATACTTTGGACTGTCGGTATCACGATCGGCTGTTACATATTATTCATGCTTAAGAGTGTGAAGCTGAAGAGGTCGAGAGTGCTGACAGTGATCATATCGCTGGCCTTCGTCACGGAAATACTTTTTGCGGCAGATCACAGCATGGACTATATCGGGTCCGCAAATGCAGCTTATTCCATGAGACGTGTCAATGAGATGGAAGAGATCGTTGATGAGATACACAAGGCTGCCAAGGAGGAAGGAGCCGTATTTTACAGGGAGGATATGATCAATCCTTACGTTCTGGATGAGGCAACACTGAACGGAATGAACAGTATCGGAATCTTCTGCTCAACGGTAAGGGGCGAGACCGTTACGGCTGCCGGAAGGCTCGGTTTCTACACCGGTGCCAACGAATATCTCTATTACGGTGCCTGCCACGGAACAAACATGCTGCTTGGCATAAGAAATATCTATGCAACCAGAGCGGATTATTATAATCCGGATGATACAACTCCTGTCATTTACGAGAGTGATGTAATAAATGTTTATCAGAATTTCCATACTCTTCCTGTAGCTTATATGGTTGGCGACAGGGTGGCTTCGGTAAATCTTCTTAAGGGCAGGGATATTGACAATGTTAATGACCTTGTAGCCGGTGCTGCAGATAACACCGAGATCCTTTATAAGGATATACACGTTGAGATGGAGGCAAGTGCCGACAGAGCTTCAGCGTGGGTTGACGGTGCGATAAGTGACCTCGTAGGATATTCAGCAGACGGAACAGGAAAGCCGGTTGTAAATGCAACGTTTATTGTTGATAAGCCGGCCAGATATGTAGTTGATATCATCGCAAATAATGTTTATAAGGTCAGATATTATAAAAATGACGTTCAGACAGCCTATGACAGATATCAGAGCCAGATATTTGATCTCGGTGATCTGAAAACCGGAGATAAGGTTGAGCTTTCTATTGAGTTTAATGAAAGCTATTCCAAGAATGGTTCTATAAGATTTGATTATGCGATCCTGGACAAGAGGGTCCTTGCCATGGATCATCTGAAGCTTAAGCAGGGTGCTATGGATATCAGGACCGCAAAGGACGGCTATCTGAAGGGTACCATCGATGCGGGAGACGGAGGAATGATGTTTGTCGCAGTCCCTTATGATGAGGGCTGGAGCGCTTATGTTGACGGTAAGAAGGTTAAGATAAAGAAGGTCCAGGAGGCCTTCATGGGAGTTGACCTTTCTGCAGGCGAGCATACAGTTGAACTCTGTTATACGGCTCCGGGCTTCTGGCCGGGAATACTTCTCACCATGCTGGCGTGGGGCATATTTGTATTTATCCTTATGGACAGGAAGGCTAAGAAGGCACGGGCTGCGAAGCGCGCCGCACGGGCTGTGAATGCTGCAGGACCTGCGAGAAATTCCGGAGCTGAAAAAACTGACGGATCAGCTAGAAATATCGAATCTGCGAGAAATACCGGAGCTTCGAGAACTGCTGTGGATGATGAGGATGATTATGATGAGTCGGATGACGGATATGACGACTCGGAAGATGATGCCGGGGACGGATATGACGACACAGATGACTATGCCGGTGAGGAAAAAATGAACAATGCGGATGACAAAAAACAGTCATAAAAGTAAAATTGACTGATTGACCGTCGGGAGGAAATATAGTAAACTATTTTGTATGGGAATAAATCTGTAAACCCAACATTTTGCGCTTTTTGCGTGTATTTTACATGGAGGGTTTCATGTCAGACATGGCCGGAATCATCAGATATACGGATGTGTCGGTCAAAAAAGATTGAGAGGAAAGGACCGAGAGGGGAATTGTTATGGAGAAATTAAAAGAGATGGACAGCCAGCAGGTTGCGATTGTCACTGCAGCTGCCGTGGGTGTTTTGGGAATCGTTGGAATTGCTGCGGGCAGCACCGCGATAGGAATAATCATGCTGGTGCTTCAGCTGCTTATTATACTATTCATGATCACCAATATGAAGGGATCGGGCAAGTCTTCCGGCGGTAAAAGCGATAAATACAGAAAGCTCTTCATGAACCTTCCGATAGGCTTTGCGCAGGCGAAGATCATAACCGATCATGCAGGTGCGGTAGTTGGTTATCAGATGGTTGATGCCAACGAGAAGTTTGGAACATATTTCAACCTTGATCAGCCTGATTATCAGGACAAGATACTCGGCGACAGTAATATAGAGGTTCTTCAGGATATTAACGCATGGTTCAGTGCGTACAATAATTCGGGAACCAAAGAGGGCGACCTCATGGATGTAGAGATCACCATGGAGAAGCTCGGTAAGATATTTAATACTGTTATGTACAAGTCAGAGGCTGATCATATCAATATGGTAGTCATTGATGTTACAGAGCAGAAGGAAACTGAGATGAAGCTCAGCAAGGCTATCGAAGATGCCAACGCTGCTTACAAGACACAGGCTGAATTCCTTGCAAATATGAGCCATGAGATCAGAACACCTATCAATGGTATTCTCGGTATGATCCAGCTTACACTTATGGCTGATGATCTTCAGGCAGATTACAGAGACAACCTCATCACAGCAAAGAACTGTGCTGATAACCTTCTCAGACTTATCAATGATATCCTCGATATCAGTAAGCTTGAAGCAGGTAAATACAAGATTAAGGAAGAGATCTGTGATATCAAGGCAGCGATTGAGGAAACCGTTGCAGCTCATTATCCGGCAGCCGATAATAAGGCAATCTCACTTGACCTTAACTTTGGTAATAATATTCCTAAACTCGTCAGAGCAGATGGACAGCGTATACAGCAGGTTCTTAACTGCCTCCTTTCAAATGCTATCAAGTTCACCTCTGAAGGCGGCGTAAGAGTTAAGATCGCGGCTCTCGATGATACAAATGATACGGTTAAGCTTCGCATAGCTGTTGCCGATACAGGTATCGGTATTTCCGAGGCTAACATGACAAAGCTCTTCATCAGATTCTCGCAGGTTGACGGTTCCGATACAAGAAAATACGGCGGATCCGGACTCGGACTCGTTATAAGCAAGCAGATCACAGAGCTTATGAACGGTACTATTACAGTACAGAGTAAGGAAGGCATCGGTTCAACCTTTATCGCAGAGATTCCTCTTAAGGTTGTTAAGGCTGCCGAGATCGAAGAAAAGCAGAATGAGGAAAAGGATTCTGCGGCTGTATTTTCTATCACAAATAACGGTAAGAATGCAAGGATTCTCGTTGCAGAGGACGAGCCGGTTAACCAGCAGGTTATCGGTAAGCTTCTCGGTATGGCAGGCTTCTCATATGATATCGCTGAGAACGGTGAGAAGGCTATTGAGCTCTTCAAGCAGAAGTCCTATGATGCGGCTCTCTTTGATGTTCAGATGCCTGTTATGGATGGTATCGCAGCTACTCAGGAGATCAGAAAGCTTGAGCAGAGAGATCATAAGAAGAGACTTCCTATCATCGCGGTAACTGCAAGAGCCATGTTCGGTGATAAGGAGCGAATAATCGAGAACCAGCTCGATGATTATATCGCCAAGCCATACAATTTAAACACAGTTGTTGATACTCTTAATAAATACATCGAGAAGAATTAGCCTAGCTGTTCTTAAATAACACAGGCTGGCTTGTCGGTTAAAAATATGATGAATGCCTGACGGCGTGATGAAAATGCAACAGATCGTTTCGTCGGATTAGATAAAATCGAATATTGATATTTAACAAAAAAGCATCGGATATGATTGTCCGGTGCTTTTTTTATGCACTTTTTTGACTGAAACAGTCATGAAAAAGAGTGAATCTGAGTGAAATACAAGTGCGGGATCGTATTTGAAAAAGGGGGGAAAATACAGGCGGAGACTGCATTTCAGAACTTTTTTGGTGGATGACCGATTATGAAGGAGCTTGAATTTGTAGCGCAACAAACCGTGTCGCTTCACGATTTTACTGAGGATTTTGAAAATGATAACCTAACTTCATCAGCAGAAAGCAGACTGACGAAGATGTCAAATGACGCCTACACCCCCCTGATCGTCGGTCTGCTGAATTATCTGCCGAAATGATCTATATAGCAGCTGAAGGGATTGAGAGATGCACAGAATAGGTATTTGTGACAGAAATATAAGCTTTGCAGTCGGACTGGCGGATCACATTAATCATATGGATCAGAAATATAATGCAGTGATCTTCTCAGATAAAGAGTCTGTGGCGGATTATCTTACGGAGAATGATCTTGAAATGATCCTGATGGATGATATATCCGGATGTAAGGAGACTGACAGTGGGCTTTTATTTCATAATGTCAGGTGCATATATCTCTCAGAAAGGAGAAACGGCATTGAGACCTGTCAATATGTAAAGAGTGAGAGCGGAAGCCTGTTACCGGTCAGAGATAATGAGATTATATTCAAATATCAGAGACTGGGTGACATATTTGCACTGGTGAGGAAAAATATCGCAGACAGTCCTCCTGTTGAAAGTAAAATTCTGACAGAAGCGGTATTTTCTCCTCTCGGACGAAGCGGCTGTACAACTCTTGCAAGAGCATTGGCCCGATATGCGGTAAGGGGCAGAGGAATCTATGTCGGAATGGAAAACTATTCTCCATGCAAAACTCCCGGAGGCGGGATACTATATCAGATCAAAGAAAGAATACCCGAACTTGCGGAGACTGTCAGAGGGTGCATTGTATCGTCAGAAGGAGTGGATGTGCTTCGTGCGGGCACGATTTATCTGGACCTGAGAAATGTTCAAAAAGACGATATTATATGCCTTTCAGACTGTCTGCTGCAGTCGGGGAAATACGATATGGTCATATATGATTTCGGGTCTGCGGTGCTGGATGATCTTGGGATTCTTGACTGCTTTGACCGGATATATATGCCGGTTCTTGATGACCCTGTTTCACTCGGAAAGATCGGAAGTTTTGAGAGTGTTCTGAGAAGTATGGAACAAAGAAGCATAATGACCAGGATCGTAAGGGTTCAGGTTCCTTATAATCTGGAGGATGAGGAGGAAATGGCAGCTTTTGTCAGGAAAATAAGATATGGAAAGTCATAGAGAGAGACTGAAGAGAGAAGTAATAAACGAGCTTGATCTTAATTCCGAGATTGAAGATGAAGAGGTCAGGAGGCTTATAGATAAGTGTATACTCCGAGAATCCGGAGGGGAATATATGCCTCTCAGGGAAAAGCTTGCACTTAAATCAGAGATATATAACTCAATAAGAAGGCTTGATATACTATCCGATTTTCTGGAGGATGACAGTATTTCCGAGATCATGATCAACGGTCCTGACAGAATATTTCTTGAAAGAAACGGAGTGATCGTGAGGTCAGAGAAATCCTTTGAAAGTCCGGAAAAGCTTCTTTCAATCGTACAGCAGATCGTTGCTTCCTCAAACAGGCTCCTGAATGATACCAGTCCGATAGCTGACGTTATTCTTCCCGATGGCTCAAGGGTAAATGTTGTCCTGTCCGGCGTATCGCTTGACGGAACCGCAGTAACCATAAGGAAGTTTCCTAAGGAAAGACTTGATATGCAGAGGCTGATAGAAAAGGAAAGTATTGATAAGGATACTGCGGACTTTCTTAAACTGCTGGTGATGGCGGGGTATAACATATTTATCTCAGGAGGCACCAGCTCAGGAAAAACAACCTTTCTCAATGCATTATCAGACTACATCCCAAAGGAAGAAAGAGTGATAACAATTGAGGATGCGGCTGAGCTCAGTCTGAGAGGGATAGACAATCTCATCAGGCTTGAGGTTAAGACTGCAAACGTTGAAGGGAACAACAGTATAAGGATAAAGGACCTTATCCGGACCAGTCTCAGAATGAGGCCGGACCGAATTATCGTCGGAGAAGTCAGAGATGAAGCAGCGATTGATATGCTTGCAGCTATGAATACGGGACATGACGGAAGTATCTCTACGGGACATGCAAACTCGGTCAGAGATATGTTACTCAGGCTTGAGGCAATGGTGCTGATGGGCGCTGAGCTGCCGATCAGGGCTATCAGACAGCAGATTGCAGCTGCTATTGATATCGTGATACATCTCGGGAGACTTCGTGACAGAACAAGAAGAGTACTGGAGATCAGTGAGGTGACCGGAATGGATGAAGATGAGATCAGACTGAATACACTTTATATGTTTGAAGAACTGCATGAGGATTCTGAAACTTACGGGAAGGATTCCCGAAACGTTAAATTTGATAAAAAGGTCAGAGGCAGACTCTGCAGGATAAATGATCTGATAAATGTAAAGAAGCTTGAATCGGCCGGGCTTATCGGAATCTATCGGGAGGGACGCTGATGATAGTAAGTATCCTTCTGGTCCCGACGGTTGCATACCTCTTTTATGATTCTCTGATAGGTTTACTGCCGGGATTTGCAGCCGGATTATTGTATTACCTGGAATGGAAAAAGGAGCAGGAGAAAAAGAAAAGTCGTCGGCTTCTGATGGAATTTAAAGGGTTTATGAGAGCTGTGGATGCCGCATTGGAAGGAGGATACTCGCTGGAAAATGCAATTATCCTTGCAGAAAAGGATGTAGAGAAGGAATTTGGAAGAAAGGCTTCAATACTTAAGCATCTTACGGTTGTAAGAAGAAAAATGTCACTCAATCAACCTGTGGATACGGTTTTCAGTGATCTTGCCGAAGAAACGGATCTGGAGGAGATAAGGGCATTTGCGGATGTGATCCATATCATAAGATTTTCAGGCGGAAATACCATACAGATAATAAGGGATTCTGTCAGAACCATCAGTGAAAGGATAGATGTGGAGAATGATATCAGTGCCGTTATCGCCGGAAAGAAGCTTGAGCAGAAGATAATGGTGCTCATGCCGTTTATCATCATACTTTACTCCAGACTTACCATGAAAAGCTTTATGAACGCGTTGTATGAAGGTTTCACGGGCAGGGCATTTATGACGGTTATGCTGCTTCTGGTACTGGCTGCCGACAGGATCGGAAGGCATATAACAGACATCAATGTATAGCAGATATAAGTGTATAACTGAGGAAAAGATATGTTGTATATAAGTTTCGTTTTGGTCATGAGCCTGGCTCTTTTGGAAATCCTGAGCAGAAGGTGTATCGGAAAAGAAAGGAAATACAGGTTGTTTAATCCTTCGGCCGAATTTCTTCTGGGATTTTTTCGTAAGGGGTTTTTATTTGACAGATTCAGGGCAGAGATAAGATGTTCGGAAACCATGAGTGAGAAGCAGGTTGAGGAAGAGGCTGAGAAGCTGTTTACAGATACTGTTGCTAAGGGGCTGAGAGGTCTGCTGCTGCTGGATATAGTCGTTATGCTTCTGGCTTTTATGCCTGCAACAGGAGAAGACAGTAATATCCTGAAAAGACCGGGAGTCGGTGAGGAGGCTGTAAAGGTAAATATAAAACTTTCCAAAGGAGGAAGTGAAAAAACCTACGGTCTTGAGCTTTCTCCCAGAGAATACAGTAAGGAAGAGTTCAGAGAGATATCAGATAACGCCTGTAAATATCTGGATGAGATCATCAGAGGAGACAATCCGGATCTTAATAATGTTATGTATGACCTGGAGTTACCGGAAACAGATGAAACAGGTACTCTCCGGATAGAATGGTACAGCGATGATACAGAGCTTATAGGTATTGACGGAAGGGTTAACAGCCATGACATAGTCGGGACAGGAATAGTTAAGCTTTCGGCTGTACTTTCAGATGGTATTCATGACAGAGAGTATAACCGGACAGTGAGAGTTATTCCATATGAAGAGAGCGGATGGGCCGAGAAAGCCGAAAATGCGCTGAAGGTTATTGAGGAAGGCTCAAGAGAGGCTGAGAAGGTTGTACTTCCGGATATGGTTGAAGGAGCAGCTGTTAAGGCAGAATCAGATGATGAAATGTCTGCTGCCGGCAAGATACTGATATTCGGAGTGATACTCATAGTATGTTATATGATCCTGCAATTCAACAAGGTCAGAAAAAAGGCCATGGCAAGACAGGATGAGCTTCTGGGAAGATATTCATTTTTTGTCAGCAGTATAGTTCTTAAGGTTGGTTCAGGTCTTTCAATCAGAGAAGCGATGATAAGCCTTCACGCGGAGCTGAAAAAAAGAAATAAAAAAGACAGTCTCTTTGATGAGATGAATTTTGTTGTGAACGGACTGAAGGCCGGTCGTGATGAAAAGGAAGTGTACGCTGAAATGGGCAGAGCTTCGGGCGTTGAAGAATACAACAGACTCATGTCTATGATCACGAGAAATCTGGAAAGAGGAAATTCAAATCTGCTGGAATTATTACATAAGGAGGAAACAGAGGCTTTTAATGAGCGAAAGCTGAGAGCAAGAAGAAAGGGAGAGGAGGCTGCAGAGAAGCTTCTTATCCCAATGTTTATTTTATTAATAACAGTTATCGGGATCGTGATGTTCCCTGCACTTCAGAATTTTTAGGAGGGAATTTATGGATGAAATTATTTTAATGGACAAGGAAGAAAAAGATGAGGCGATGGAGAACTGCTGCGGGCAGAAGAATAATTCAGGCGCTATCTCGATCGAGGTCATTCTGATCCTGGTTGTACTGGTTGCGCTGGTGATAATCTTTAAATCCCAGATAGTCAGTCTGGCAAATTCAATCTGGAAAAGCATCAACAGCGGAGCCAAAAAAGTTTTCAATTAATGATGAGGAGGGGATGGTATGAAGAAAAAGGCTGTGATCAGTAATAAGAATTCCGGCGCGGTGACTATATTTCTGACACTGCTGCTTCTGGTCATGCTTGTTCTCATGTCGGCGGTAACGGGTGCTGTCAGGTTCAGGTGTGCGAGAGCCAAGGCAGCTGCTGCGCTTTCCGGCGCTATGTCAAGCATAAAAGCAGACTATAATCCCTATATTTTTGAGGAATATCATCTCCTCCTTTTTGATAAAAACTATTACGGCAAAGGTGAAGGTAAGACAGAAAAGCTTATAGAGGATTATCTGGCTGAGAATCTTGGGACTGAGTATGAGATAGACAGGGTTGTGATGTCGGGCGTAAATACGATGCTTACAAATGATTGTGCTGCCCTGGGAAATCAGATACTGGATCATACAAAGTATTATCTGGTCGAGAGCGCTGCCGAAAAGCTTGTGGATAAGCTGGGCGGTGATCCGGAAGCGGTTGATAAGGCGTTGGATGATGATGATAAGAATGCCATTGATTCGGAAATAGCCGAGGGTCTTGAGCGTACTGACGGAAAAGGAGAGGAAGCTGAGGAGGTTAAGAGAGCAGAGGACGAATACTATGAGAAACATCCGGAGGACAAGGATGATAAAAAGAAGGACAAGGATGATCCGAGGATGGCAACGAGAGCGTTCGGAGGTCTTACTCTGGCGATACTTATTATGCCGGACGATATTTCTTTCAGCGAGAATATTATTGATATTACTGATGTTCCGTCAGGAAAGAAAATACTGTCCGACTGGTTCGGGGACGAAGATTTAGATACAAGCTTTACCGATTACGGAGCACTGTCCGGAAGCCTGACAAATATGGATGGATGGGGCAGCGAATTTAAGGATTATATTGCTGCGATCGCATATTGCAGCGACGTATTTAAATGCCTGAAGGATCAGAGCGGGAAGGATACTTATCTGAATATGGAGAGGGAGTATCTGATATGCGGTGAACCAAGGGATGTTGAAAATTATGTCGGAACAGTAAAGAAGCTTTTAAAGCTGAGGCTGGGGCTTAACTTTGCATATATACTGACTGATGCTTCCAAGATGGCAAGGCTGTCTGCTCTTGCAACTACCCTGACTGTACTTGCACCTTATCTGCAGCCGGTCGTGAAATATCTTCTTGCAGGGTGCTGGGCCTATGTTGAAAGCTGTGCAGATGTGAAATTTCTTGTGGAAGGAAAGAAGGTTCCGTTTATAAAAAGCAGCGAGGACTGGGTTACAGATCTTTATGGCATCCATAAGATAATAAATATTGAAAAAGAGGATAACGGAAAGGGACTGGATTACGAGGAATATCTGATGATACTTATGGCGACGGTCGGAGACAGGCTGTATTACCGTGTGGCAGATCTGATAGAAATGAACACCAGAATGAGATATCCCGATTTCAGAATGGAGAATGCGGCGGTTGAATTTGCGGTTGATGTTTCAATCGATTTTGATGGAAATACGATAAATATATACCGGGAGGATGGATATTAGAATGTATTCTGCGGGACGAACACTCATATAAAAATCCTTAAAAAGATTAGCCTCTCCAGGTGCTGTGAAAAAATCCCGGTGTTCGTCCCGGAGAGTATATTTTATTCGTAATTATGATAATACCGGATGGAGGCAGGTTCTCAGAGAATGGTCAGGTGGCGGGGAGATTATGGAGAAAAGACGGATGAAAAAAAATAACAGAGGTTCGCTTGCATTTGAAGCAGCTATAAGTCTTCCAATCTTTATGTTCTGTATGTATGCGTTTATTGTTTTTTGCAGGGTGATCGCTGTAAGAACTGTTATATATGAGGCTGCGGCAGTTGAAGCCACTGAGTATCTGGCGGAATACGCATACCTGGCCGATAATATCGATAATCTGGAATACTCCAGTCTGATCGTGGCAAATTCAAAGATTGATGATTATCTGGACGACAGGGAGCTTGTTGAGCGGTATATTTCTGGAGGCACTTCAGGCATTAAACTGATTGGAACGGGAATCCCTGACGAAGAGGGTTATATAAGAATGACTGTATGCTACAAGGTCAGATTTTCGGCCCCGATAATAGGAAGCTTCGAAAAAACATACAGAGATACAGTAAGACAGAAGGCTTATGTCGGATATAAGGGTACAGATGAAGAGAAGGACAGTCCGGATGAGGTATATGTCTATGTGGCTGAAAACGGTGAGGTATATCATCATTCCCGTGGCTGTACTTATCTTTATCATCAGACTACATTTATCAGAAAAAATGCTGCCGAAAACAGAGGCTATGAGCCATGTTCTTATTGCCATGCATCCGGTGCGGGAACCTTTGTATTTATTACCGGAGATGGAGAAAAGTACCATAGCAGTCCGAGCTGCTCCAGGCTTATGAGAACTGTGAAGAGAGTAAAGCTCAGTGAGGTTCTGGGGCTTCCGGAATGTACGAAATGCAGGTGAATATATGAGAATAATTGATTGTAAGCCGGAAAAAAACAGAGGTGTAATATCGGTAGAAGCCTCGGTGGTGATGTTTTTTGTCATGATGATCGTGCTGTTATGTATTTATGGAATGATGTATGTGCTGAATTGCGAGACGTTGAGGTCGTATATGTATGAAACGATATACACAGCTCCATTGATCGAGACATCCAGATATATTTCTGAAAGTGCGAGTGACAGCGGGCTGGATGAAATACTGGTGTGGTGCGACGAGCATTCACTCACGGGAATGGCAGGCTCGGACGATATTATTATGCTGGGAAAGATAGATATGATGGGAGTATCCGGAGTGGGCTGCAGTACCGAATTCGGAGTCTGTACAGGCCGGCTTAGGAGGTGGCAGATGTATGATGATATTGCAGAAGAATCGTTCGGTGAATAACTTTTTTGAAATACATGAGATTGATAAGAGAGACTCTCTTCAGATAGAAATGCTTCGGAATAACAGCTTTGAATATATTGCGGACTGCCGTTTCAGAGAGGTGGATAATGATATGGTAATGCTGTGCAAGATAGATGGTATGAGTACACTGTTCAGCATGATACGGAGAGGTGGTATGCAGGTCAGGGAAATAATGCTTTTTCTTTTCAGCCTGTCAGAATGTCTGAAGGAGCTACAGGATTATATACTCAGCCCGGAGGCACTTATTATTGACTCCAGATATATACTTTTTGATCCGGGCAGGGGCTCTTTCAGGTTCATTCTCGTGCCGGGAGCCGGAAGGGATTTTACGGAACAGTTTAAGGCTGTTATGGAAGAACTGTTATCCGTGATGGATCATAGTGATCGTGACAACGCAATGTATATATATGATTTTTTCTCCGTAAATGTGCTCAGAGACAATTTCACGGCGGAGGTTTTTATCCGGACTATGGATCGTATGGCTGAAGCATGGAGAAAGCCTCCGATGATCGAAAAAAGCCCTTCTCCCGAAGCTGCGCAGGATAACACAGGATATATCGGAGATAGTGTTAACCATGATCCGGCAGCATGTATAAATCATAATGACAATGAATATGTCACGAAAAAAATGAATAAATGTAATGATGATAGTAATCATGATAATAGAAATGATGATAATAACTCACCATATCATATTTCAGCAAATGCGAATGAAAGGATTAAAAATATCGGGCTGTATTGTACCGGAGGAGTGATCCTTTCGGTCGGAGTGATAATGTCTATCATTTATGGTCTGCCTGCCGTAAAGCTTGCATTTGTGGCTATCCTGATATATACTGCAGTGCTTATCAACCGGATACTTAAAACGCGTGAAGAAGAAATGATAGAGCATGATATGAATCTGTATTCATCAGGATATCAGAAGGATGGGGGCGATGATTCATATATCAGTGAAGAGGACGGGATCATGACAGATTCGGCATTTACGGTGAGTCAGTTGACGGAAAGTCCCGTAACAAAGCTTGTACCTGTGGATATAAGCCTGCTTAGAGCAGATAACCAGATATTTCTTCTGGGGGACAGGCTGACGGTGGGGAGAACATCCGGTGATGCGGATTACTGTCTTTCTGTTCCGGGGGTCAGTAGAGTGCATGCCGAGCTGATAAGAAACGGTAACAGCTATATGGTCAACGATCTGAATTCCACCAACGGAACCTATGTGAATTCCGTCAGGATCACGGGACCGACCAGACTATGCTATGGTGATATTGTCAGCTTCGCAACAGTCGATTTTTATTGTATGTAAAATAAGATTTTCCAATATATCATCTCCTTTAAAAAAAGAGACCGGCGTGACATACCGGTCTCTTTGTCTATGTGCTCATCGCACTATACGATTTATTACTCTATGCGCTCCTTGCATCATATGATGTTTGTACTGTTTTACATTTCGGATTGTTTTGATCATTGATGATCTATACCAATCGTTTGATGATATATGTTCCGTTTTGTATCTTCTCGATTATATCATTCAGAGGCATAGGCTTTCCGAAATAGTATCCCTGAAGTCTTCCGCATCCGACTTTTGTGAGAAAGTCGGCTTCTTCCTCTGTTTCAACACCTTCTGTAAGTGAATACATTCCGAGGTTTGCAGCAAGCTCGATGATCATGTTGAGGATGACTTTGGATTTGTCATTTGAATCAAAGCTTGAAAGGAATTTCATATCAATTTTGAGAACATCGAAGCTGTAATCCTTAAGAACATTGAGGGATGAATAACCTGAGCCGAAGTCATCAAGCCATACAGAAAAACCGTCATCCTTCAGTCTGTTCATTGACTGCCGGAGCATACCCATATTATCTGTAAGAGCACTTTCGGTTATCTCAACGTGGATATCATTCTTGCCAATCTGATATTTATCAACGAGCTCCTCTAAAACTGTAACTGTATCCATAAGTTCAAAGTCAAGCCTTGAGAAGTTGAGAGAAACAGGAACCGGCTGCATTCCGGAGGCTTTCACATTCCTCAGATCCCTGCAGACGATTTCCCAGATACACTTATCCAGCTTGTGGATCTGTCGGTATTCTTCAAGCACAGGGATAAAATCGGCTGGTGACAGAAAACCGTATTTCGGGTCGTCCCATCTCGCGAGAGCTTCGCAGCCGCAGAGGGTGTGGTTTTCGGACCAGACAACCGGCTGATAGAATACCTTGATATATCCGTTTTCGACAGCGTGGTCGATATTGTTGACGATATACTGACGTTTATGGAAGTCTGAGTCGACTTTTCTGTCGTATGCCATAAAATGCTTGTCGTATTTATTCTTCATAAGGCTGCAGGCAAATCTGGCACGGTCAATGGCAATACGTGGATCAACCATTTTACCGGCGGCCTTCATATCGTTATCTGTGCCAGAACCATGTGAGGTAAGAATGGTGCTTTCAGACATGTCGCTGCCCGGAGTATATGCGCCGACCTTGAGGTCGATGTGAATATCGGTATTTATATTTATTATCTGCCTGCGCAGACCTTCAAGCTTCTCCATAAGTCCGTCATTATCGGCAAGAACAGCAAAATGATCATAGGCCTGTCTTGCAACAGGGCATCCTGAGAAGGTATCCTTTATCATACCGGCAACCTTTTTAAGGAATTTGTTTCCGGCCTGATAACCGAACTGGTCATTATAGTTTTTAAAATTCTCGATATTTAAAAAGAGATAAGTCTTGTTACCGGGAGTGTTCAGCATGACCTCTTTGGCATCCTGAACGAACTGATAGATATTTGAAAGTCCTGTCAGTTCATCTTCAACAGCGAGCTTCTTCAGTCTTGCGTTGGCGGTAACAAGGTTTTCGTCTTTCTTGGCTTCGGCAAGTCGCTGCTGGTAGATACTGATGCTGACCATTACGAGTGCTATCCAGAAGGTCAGATAGTTGATCTGATTGGCTTCGAGTATATTCTGCGCATATGGGGATTCGTTCGCCTTCATGATAGGCTTCCAGTCGCTGTAGAAGTAATTAAATACAACGCTGATGATAATAATCGATACATATGGTTTCCAGATAAGAAGGCATGCTGCGTAGATGACCATGGTTACGAAGCAGAGAATCTGTCGCTCTCTTGTAACATCGTAGACTGAGGTCTCACATCCGAAACCGAGACATATAAGGGCAAATAAAAAATTCAGAAACTGACCATAGAGAGCTGTGCTTCTGAGGCTCTTATGTGAAAGAAATATCTCATAAATAAGATAGCAAACGATCAGAAGAGTCAGAAGAACAAGATATTTTGATGCTTCAATTAAGTCTTTGAAAGGCATTCCCTTTCTGACATGAAGAAAACGTATGGACATAAGAATATCCAGAAGCAGTGTCAGAGAACCGGAGATTATTCCGATTATACTTCGTCCGTGCTTCCGGCCGCTTTCCTTATATTTGAAGCTGATCGAAAAGGTGAGGATTATCCATGCTGATGACAGGAGTATGAGGTAATTGGTCCATCCATCAAAGTATTTCATGAAAGTGAGACCCGGACGCTTATCGACATATCGGATGAGCATCCAGATTTCGAGCGCAATAACTACAACAGCCATGTAGATGGCTGTACGTATATTTGTCTCGTTAATATACTGAGTCTCATATTTTGTATGTCTGTGGAGACCCAATTCTTTTCTTATCCACCCAATAATTTTCATTTATGCTGTTACCCCATATATACAAAATGAAACGTTGACTAATAAAAAGAATACAGATTAATTCGCTTCTGCGCTGCCGCCGTAATTATATGATTTCCGGAACTCTTTGTGAATGAGAGCCCCATTGACGTTCTAATTATATTCATCCGGCATGCCCAGGAAACCTGTTCCGGAGGTCGGATTGTAGATTCCGTAATAAGGGAACGGATCAGGTATATCTGACGGATTCATAACCAGAGGAGAACCTATCCAGCTGAGGAAATCTTCAGTCATGCTTTTGGTATCAGCACCCGGACTATAGAGTGTATAAACTGTTGATGTATCTGCTTCGAGACCGTAAGGAGGGGTAACGATATATTTGATACCCTGATCCTGATCAACCCACTCCTGGCCTGCATCATAAGCGAATTCGATAGATTCCATCTTCATGGTATATGTATAGTCAGCGACCTTCTTTACATCTGTAAAATTACCGTAGAAAACAGAAAGGTAAATTGTTCCGTTCGGATAGTCATCGCCGGTCTCACCGAAGTTTGTGTCAGAGTAGGTACCGGTGAAACTGCCGTCTGCCATAATGTTCAGAACCGTAGCCCATCCGCCTGCACCGCTTGAGAAGTAAAATATCGGAAGATCCTTGAATACTTCATCTGTATCACCCGGCTGGTTGTTGTTATTTGAGTTCGGATCGGTGTTGTTACCACCGTTACCGTCAGGATCAACGAAGTTGCCGTTCTGTGAAGCTCCACCGGTCTCAAGCATTGATATACTGCTCTCGTACGAAAGAGCGTTGCATCCATTATTTCTGATGAAATCAAGAAACTCTGTATTTGTCAGGGCACCATTGTACATAAGGATCTCATCAATATTATCGTAATAATCCATTGATGCAGTCATAAACTCATTCTGTGTTACCGGATCACCATCAATGTAGCAGAGAATATCAGCTGCGCCGGATGATTCATCATAGGTTCTTTCAACTGTCCACTCATGAACCTTGGTGAAAGGATAGGTTTCAAAGGACAGTTCCATAATGGTGTCTGTCCAGTTCTGATCACCATAGCTTCTGTAGATGAAGAGGTGAGGATTATTCTTTACCCTGAAAAGGCAGTAGCTTGCGGCACCGCCGACCTGAACATCAATATATTCGTTATAGATCTCATATGCATCACTATCGAAGAAGGTATAGATATTAAGACGTGCGGAATGATCGTTTTCTGCTGTGATAAAGAGCATATCGCGGACACCGCTTCCGTTTACATCCGAAAATGCAATCGGTCTTGTTGTGTTGTCTTCAGGGACGATATCGCTGTATGCGGCATACGAGAACTGGAAGTTGTAGGCATTTATTGCACTTTCGTGTTCGGCCAGCACCTTCATATATTTTGTGCAGATTTCAGCGTTAACACTGTCAAATCCGCCGTTTCCAGTGCCGCCGTTAATTCCCATGCCATCCATTCCATCAGCCATGCCGTTCATGGATATTGCTGATTCGGTGGTATTTCCACCAAAATCGAAGCCGCTGATGCCTGTTCCGCTTTCGGTAGTTACCAGGTCTCCTGTAGACGCCTCTGTTGTACCTGTAGAAGCTTCTGTATTTCCGGTGGCTGCTTCCGTGCTGTCGGAAGTGCTTTCTGTATCGTTTGTAGAAGCCTCCGTGTCGCTCGTTGAGGCTTCTGTTGAAGCATCAGAAGAACTTTCCGTACTTATGGTTGTATCGCCGGTGCCATCGTCCTTTTTATCATCTTTTTTACCGCAGGCCGCAAGACTCATTATAAGAATCGCGGTTGTCAGAAATGCTTTAATCTTAATTTTTCTCATACCATTAACCTCACTGAAATAATATGAATTAGCTGTAAAAATATATATTTTCCC
Source organism: uncultured Lachnospiraceae bacterium (assembly GCA_946544235.1). Taxonomy (GTDB): domain Bacteria; phylum Bacillota; class Clostridia; order Lachnospirales; family Lachnospiraceae; genus Eubacterium_Q. Next base: position 17,910 of record CAMNMC010000091.1, read on the forward strand.
TATATTCTACAATAACATATCAACAAAATAATGGCAAATATTTTGACATGCAGATATGCTTTGTTGTAGAATACCATTCAGAGTGTATCGACAGGTAATTATATACTTATCTTTATTGTTTCATGGAGGTTTTAAAGTGGAAAAGAATATACCTTACAAGATCTATCTTGAAGAAAATGAGATGCCGAAGCAGTGGTACAATGTCAGGGCTGATATGAAGAATAAACCTGCACCGCTTCTTAATCCGGGAACTCTTCAGCCTATGACGGCAGAAGAGCTTGCAGGAGTTTTCTGTGATGAGCTTATCGCTCAGGAGCTTGACAATGACACACCATACATCGCAATCCCTGAAGAGATTCTGGGCTTCTATAAGATGTATCGTCCGTCACCGCTCGTTCGTGCATACTGCCTGGAGGAGAAGCTTCAGACTCCGGCTAAGATTTACTATAAATTCGAGGGAAATAATACCAGTGGCAGCCACAAGCTTAATTCCGCAATAGCTCAGGCTTATTATGCGAAGAAGCAGGGTCTTAAGGGTGTTACCACAGAGACCGGTGCAGGTCAGTGGGGAACGGCACTTTCAATGGCTTGTGCATATCTCGGACTGGACTGCAGGGTTTATATGGTTAAGGTTTCTTATGAGCAGAAGCCTTTCAGAAGAGAGGTTATGCGTACCTATGGTGCGACAGTTACCCCTTCTCCAAGTGATACTACAGAAGTAGGCAGAAAGATCCTTGCCGAGCATCCGGGAACTACAGGAAGTCTTGGCTGTGCTATTTCTGAGGCTGTTGAAGCTGAGCAGAAGCTTGATGGTTACAAATACGTTCTCGGAAGCGTTCTCAATCAGGTTCTTCTTCATCAGACAGTTATCGGTCTTGAGACCAAGGCAGCTCTTGATAAATACGGTATTAAGCCTGATGTGATCATCGGCTGTGCCGGTGGTGGATCAAATCTCGGCGGACTTGTATCTCCTTTCATCGGCGAGATGCTCCGCGGTGAGAATAAATACCAGATAATCGCTGTTGAGCCAGCATCATGCCCAAGCTTCACAAGAGGAAAGTTTGCATATGATTTCTGCGATACCGGAAAGGTTTGCCCGCTTGCCAAGATGTATACTCTCGGAAGCAATTTCATTCCTTCTGCAAACCATGCAGGCGGTCTCAGATATCACGGAATGAGCCCTATCCTTTCACAGCTTTACCATGATGGTTACATGGAAGCAAGAAGCGTTGAACAGACAGCTGTATTTGAGGCTGCTACTCAGTTCGCAAGAGTTGAAGGTATCCTTCCTGCACCTGAATCAAGCCATGCAATAAGAGTTGCCATCGATGAGGCACTTAAGTGCAAGGAAACCGGCGAGGAGAAGACCATTGTATTCGGCCTTACGGGAACCGGTTATTTTGATATGGTTGCATATGAGAAATACAACAATGGTGAGATGGGTGATTACATCCCTACTGACGAGGAGCTTGCAAAGAGCCTTGCAGAGCTTCCGGTTGTAGAGTAGAAAGCTGAATAAAAAACAGGCGTACGCTTATGATAACCGATATGGGCATATCATATAAGCGGACGCCTGTTTTTTTATAGATAACTATTCAACGTTTTGACTCATGTCATCTGCCTTTGGAAAAGCATCATCATGCTGACCATTCGGTAATTGAGGAATATCTGTGGATGACGGAGTGATATCCTGCTGCAGTGGCACGTTTGTGACAGGAAGAGATTCAGTTGTTACTTCCTGTGCATTTTTACGCCTCGGGACGATAAGTCGGTCACATACTGTCAGGATGCCCGGCAGTATGAAGAGTATCATTATGAGTGCGAAGGCAACACCGATCGAGATGATGTGACATATTTCTCCGGAAGAAGGATCCGGGAAGAAATACCCCATGATAAGTGTGATAAACATCATGATCATCCCTGATGTAAGTATAGTCCTGATCGAAGCTTTATAAGTAGAGATCAGGGCTTCTTTTTTATCTTTTTCCGCACGTTTCTCGATATAGAAGTTCGTGAAAACAATCGCATAATCGATGGTTGCACCCATCAGAAGGCTCTGAACGATAAGGAGAGCAAGGTAGTTCATTGCCGATCCGATTATACCCATGGCGGTCATTGTGATATAGACCGAACACTGGATCAGAAGCACAAGGATCAGTGGTATGAGGATATTTCTGAAGGTTATGAGTACAACGATAAATATGGCTGCAGCGGTTATCAGAGTTATCTTGTTCAGCTCATCCTTGAAGGTCTTGGACATTTCGCTGGCCATAGGGCTGCTGCCGATAAGGTAGTACTGATCTTCAAGCTTTTCACTGCAAAGCCTGTCCAGATCGTCAACAAAATCCATTGACTCATCTTCACCATCAACCAGAACCGTATTTATAACAAAAAGTGAATACTGATTTCCGACAAGCTGTCTCTTACCTGCAATAAGACCGAGCTTTACTGTATTTAACATGCTTCTTGCATCGTCATCTATGAAGCTGCTGAACGTTTCTGAATCGAGAACATGAGCGAAGAGCTCTTCGAGAGACATCTTCCATGAGCTGTCATAGTTCTTTTCTGCAAAATACAGATCATATACCAGCTGAGTGTATTTGGCTGTCGAAGCATCAACCTCAGGGATTGCCGTTGATGAAACATCTTCCATACGCTCTGCGATAAGGAGAAGCATGTAAGCCATTTCGGAGGAGGTGTATTTTTGCTCGGAAATGATGCTGTCAACGATCGCCTTGTAGAAGGTTATGGTATCCTTTTCCTTCCTGCTGAGACCTCCGATCAGTGAAAGTGCGGTGGAGATATCCGAACGCTGGAGAGCGTCAAGAAGTTCGACGATACTTATGGTATTGACGTTCAGATATTTCATAAGAAGATTCAGAGAATCCTCTTTGATACCGAACATAGCCGATATTTCAGCCGGTGTTCTGTCACTCTGAAGAGCAGCCTTACTGCAGAGAGGACCGAACTCCTTCAGCTGTGACAGAGTTCCTTCATCAAGCTGTGAGGCATACATCGGATTAGTAAGTATCTCTGAATTGATAAAGCCAAGGAACTCCTCGAGACTGAGGCCGTCGCCGGTGCTTTCGGCAAAATGATCATAGTAAAGGAACCTCACCATTGATTCATCCAGAGTGAAGTCGCCGAGGAGGTCTGAGGAACCTCCGAAATCTGAAAGCATTCCGCTAATATAACCGTACATTTCACCGGCATCCATCTTGACTCCGAGAGTGTTGGCGTAAGTATTTACGGATACTACCCCATCCTGAGGAGATACATAGTCAAGGATTTCAGGGATTTTCTCCTCGTCGGTATTACTGTACAGAAGCACTATACGGTTATCATGAGGGAAAACCTTGCTTATCTCATTGTTGTTGGTCGGTGAGCCATAAGTGATACCGGCCTTATCCTTTGCGATAAATACAGCTGCAAAGATCAGGACAAAGAGGATTGATATGATTATTCTTGCCGAATATTCAAAACGTGCAAGTCCTCCGGTCGGAATGGTCAGGCTCTTCTTCGAGGTCTTCTGGATGAGCTTGTCGAAGAGGATGATAAGTCCCGGAAGAACGGTAAATACGCAGAGGAGGCTGATAAATACACCCTTTGCAAGTACTATTCCGAGATCGGCTCCAATCTTGAAATTCATGAAGCAGAGAGCCAGGAGACCGACTATGGTTGTAAGTGATGAACTGCAGACTGAAGGGATTGCAGATCGGATCGCGCGGCGCATGGCTTCGCATGGATCGACATTTGCAGCAAAGCCCGCAACCTGCCTGCCTGATTCCGTGGTCTCTATGGCAGCAGGAGCCTGCGCCTGACCGGAAGACATCTGTCCGGCAAGAGCTTTGCGTGTCTGACGGTAACGATTGGAAAGAATAATTGAGTAGTCCATTGCAAGAACCAGCTGAAGGATTGAGGCAATGGAATGGGTTGTTTTCGAAACACTCGGCAGGAAGACATTTGTACCCATATTTATCAGTATGGACAGACCGATCGAAAAAAGGAAGAGGAACGGCTCTGTCCATGAATTTGTCATGAGGATCAGGATGACCATAAGGATGGCGACCGCACCGGCAACAATGAATGGCGGAAGAGCGCCGTCGGTAGGATCGTTGGACTTATAGCATACGTCGTAGCTGTCCACAAAATCCTCATCAAGAGCAGACTTGATGGACCGAATCTCCTTTGAGTCATAATCATATTTTGTGGAAATAACATAAAGGGTATGATCGCCCTTGTTATAATACGGACTGTCCTGGATATAGGTTACGTCATCGACATATTTGATGGCCTTAAGCTGAGTCAGAACGTTCTGCTTCTGACTGCCCGAAAGACCGTCAAACATCACGCGTATGGTGCTTGGCTCGGACATATCCGGAAACTCCTTTGCAAGTTCCTTCGTGCCCTCTTTCATCCTGGACGAATCCGGAAGATATTTTGACATATCGTCATTGATGTTTACCTTCTGCATCATAAAAAAGCTTGCTGCAGCAAGGAGAAGAAAGAAAGCAAGAAGAATAAATCTTGCTTTGACAAGAAAACCTGATAATTTATTCATTTGGTGGTCCTTTCGTTACTACTCATACAGCTCCGGCACAGTTATAAGGATGGTCCCTGTATGTGTTCCGGAGAGGGTGTTGCTTCATAATCTACAGTATACAGAAGTTTCGTAAAAATGGAATTAAAAAATACGTAAAAATCGTTAGTTTCGGGATGGTTAGTTTATTGACATTCAGGGTGATTGGGGTATATTTAAAAGTATCGGTACCATAATATGTTTTGATGTATAAGAGAGGAGGTTATATCTTTATGAAACGGAGATTTTTGGCAGGTTTATTACTTTTTGCGATGGCGTTTGGGATTTTTGCGATGCTTCCGGCAAGGAAAGGTGCGGAGGCGGCTTCCGATCTGAAACCGCTGCCGGCCGATAATACCGGTGAGAGCAATCCGTCCACATTGATACCATTTAGTGATGGATATTATCGTGTATTTGCGAAGGACGATTATGTCTGGGTTGAAACATATGACAGCAGCTTCAACATACAGAGCAGGAAAAAGCTGAGTAAGGAACTGGATCTTTACGGCGGCTGCTTCGCCGGAAAGAATGCTTACTTCCTTGTATTCGGGCAGAATAATACAGAGGAGAGTACCTCAAAAGAAATACTGCGTGTTGTTAAATACAGTAAGAGCTGGGTTAAGCAGGGAACTGCAAAGATAACCGGAAAAGATCAGTTCGCCATGCAGGTTGGATACATTTTCCATCTCGGATACCCTGATATGGTTGAGGTTAACGGTACTCTTTACATAACCTGTGGTCACAGAGGATATGTGGATGAATCTGTGGGACAGGGACATCAGGGCATGCTCCTTTTTACCATTGATGAGAGTACAATGACGGGCGAGATCACGGATGCCGATCTCTGGCATTCTTTCTCGCAGGATCTGGCGGCGAAGGGAAGCAATGTTTATATTGTCGAGGAAAGTGAAGGCAGCGAGTATACGAAACTGTCTAAGATCGTGAATAATAAGCGTACCAATGAAGTGGTTGTTTTGGAATACGGAGGAGACAGGACATCAGTCTGGGCTGTTCCGACTTACGCGACGGCAGATGATATTGAAGTATCTTCGTCGAATATTCTTTGTGTCGGTACATCCATAGATCAGTCGAAATATGAAGACAGATATAACGGAGGAACTGTTCCGTATAACGTTTATCTTACAGTAACACCATGCAATAATATGTCTGCAGATTCTACAACTTTAAAATGGATGACCACCGGAGGAGAAACAAATAGTGAGTATAAGGGTGTTCATCTTACAAAGATAAATGATGACAGATTTCTTCTGACATATGAAACCGGATATAATGAAGCTTCTGTTGCCAAGAGCGGTGTGGGGGATTCGTTAAGTACTCATGTACTTCATTACAGATTCATTGATGGTAATGGTAATAAAGTGGGTAGTGAAAAGAAAGCGGCTGCTCCTTTTACAGCATGCAGACCGATAGTAAATGACGGTAAGGTTGTATTCTATGCGTCAGATTCTTATAATGTTGGCTTTTATACTATCGATGCCGAGACAGGTGCTTTTAAGAGCAGGATATATCGTCTTGCCGGTGACAATGCTGCATGGAGTTTTAATGATGGTACACTGACTGTTGCCGGCAGTGGTAAACTCTATGATTCGCTTGCAACAAAGGGCTTCAGTGCAGTAAAGAAAGATATTAATAAGGTTGTTGTAAAAAAAGGCATAGAAGAGATTTCTGAACAGGACTTCTATTATCTTTCGTCGCTAAAGGAGGTTGTGATAGAGAATGGCGTAAAAACCATTGGTAAAAATGCATTTTCGCATAACAGCAGCCTTACAACTATCTCTATTCCAAAGAGTGTGAAGACAATCGGTGAGTATGCATTTTCATATAATGACAGTCTGAGAGAAGTAGTACTTCCTGATGGGGTGACGACTATAGAAAACGGGGCGTTTTATGGAATGCACGATTTTGAGAAGATAACGATTCCTGACAGTGTTACATCAATAGCCGAAAACGCTTTCCGTACAGGATGGACCTGGGGTGACGGAAGACCGTTTATCAATGTGACCATAGTCTGCTATAAGGGTTCTTATGCCGAAAAGTATGCGGATGAAAACAATATCAAGAAGGAGCTCCTTAAGGAAGTAGAAGTTAAGAAAACCACTTACAAGGGCGTTTCGGGATATTATTATTACAAGAGAGGCAATCTTGATCTGTCATTTAATGGTTTTGCAGAGTATAACGGACATTGGTGGTATCTGGAAAATGGAATGATCAATAACGAAAAAACAAGCATTGTAAAGGGAACCGTAGATGGCGAGAAAGCATGGTGGTATTTTGAGAACGGACGAGTAAAATATGTTAATACCGTTGCGAAAAATGACACCGGATGGTGGCGTGTAAAAAAAGGAAAGATCGATACGACTTTTACAGGCCTGGCTAAAAATGACAAGGGTTGGTGGTACTGCGAGAACGGAAGAGTGATCACTAAGAAAACAGGGCTTGTCAAAGGAACTGTGGATGGTGAAAATACATGGTGGTATGTCAAGGATGGCCGTGTGAAGTTTATTGATACCGTTGCAAAGAATGACAATGGCTGGTGGTGCGTTAAAGATGGCAAGGTTGACAAAACCTTTACAGGTATAGCTAAAAATGAAAATGGCAGCTGGTACTGCAAAAAGGGTAGGGTTCAGACCGATTTTACCGGAAATATTAGTTATAATGGTAAAACATATAAGATTAAAGCTGGTAAAGTTGTGCAATAAACACTGCTTTTCATAGCAGACTATATGTGTTATACTCTGAAATGTTTAAAGAAAATGGATCATCAGTCGTTGCTTTGGGTACAGGATACAGGGTGACTTCGGATGTTAAGAAGTTTATTTCAAAAACAAGAAAGTGAGAAAAGAACATTATGACAGGTATTGAAACTAAATCAATCAATGCGATCAGAATACTTTCGGCAGATGCAATCCAGAAGGCTAATTCCGGACATCCGGGACTTCCTCTTGGTGCAGCTCCGATGGCTTATGAATTATGGGCAAAGCATATGAGACATAATCCGGCTGATCCGAAGTGGGAGAATCGTGACAGATTCATCCTTTCCGGCGGACATGGATCCATGCTTCTCTATTCGCTGCTCCATCTCTTTGGATATGGACTTACAGCTGAGGATATCAGTAACTTCCGTCAGTTCGGAAGCCTTACTCCGGGACATCCGGAATATGGTCACACAGTAGGAGTTGAGGCAACTACAGGTCCTCTCGGTGCAGGTATGGCTATGGCTACAGGTATGGCTATCGCAGAGAAGCATCTGGCAACCGTTTTCAATAAGGATGGGTTCCCTGTTGTTGATCATTATACCTATGTGCTCGGTGGCGACGGCTGTATGATGGAGGGTATTTCCTATGAGGCATTTTCTCTTGCAGGAACACTCGGACTTTCAAAGCTCATAGTTCTCTATGATTCAAACAGCATCTCTATCGAGGGCTCAACAAATATAGCCTTCCGTGAGGATGTTAAGAAGCGTTTCGAGGCCTTTGGTTTCCAGACTCTCCTCGTAGAGGACGGAAATGATATAGATGCGATCGGCAAGGCTATTGATGAGGCCAAGGCTGATACAGAGAGACCTTCCTTCATCGAAGTAAGGACCAAGATCGGTGCAGGCTGCCCTGCTAAGGAAGGCAAGGCTTCAGCTCACGGCGAGCCTCTGGGTGTTGACAATGTTGCTGCACTTCGTGAGAATCTCGGCTGGGAAGAGACAGAGCCTTTCAAGGTTCCACAGGATGTTTATGATAATTATGCTTCTATCGCCAAGGCAAATGCCGCTTATGAAGATGAGTGGAATGCAATGATGGAGAAATATTTCGCAGCATATCCTGAGATGAAGGAACTCTGGGAGAGATATTATAGCGGAAATGATGCTGAGAAGCTTTATGATAACGAGAACTTCTGGAAGGTAGTTGATAAGCCTGAGGCAACAAGAAATGTTTCCGGCAAGATCATCAACCTTGTTAAGGACGTTGTTCCAAATATGTTCGGAGGTGCTGCAGACCTTTCACCTTCAACAAAGACATACATGGCTGATAAGGGTGACTTCTCTAAAGAGACTCCGGAAGGCTGCAATATGCACTTCGGTGTAAGAGAGCTTGCAATGACTGCTATCGGAAATGGTATTTATCTCCACGGCGGACTTAAGCCATTCGTTTCAACCTTCTTCGTATTCAGTGACTATGTAAAGCCTATGGCAAGACTTTCTGCACTTATGCATGTGCCACTTACATATGTACTTACACATGACAGTATCGGTGTTGGCGAGGATGGACCTACTCATCAGCCTGTTGAGCAGCTTGCTATGCTGAGAGCTCTTCCAAATTTCTATGTATGGAGACCGGCTGATGCTGCTGAGACTGCTGCCGCATGGTATTTTGCACTTACAAAGAAGGACGCACCTTCTGCACTCGTACTTACAAGACAGAATCTTCCTCAGCTTGATGGCTCAGGAAAGGATGCTCTTAAGGGTGGATATATACTTGCTGATTCTGCTAAGGAAGTTCCTGATGCGATCATCATCGCTACAGGCTCTGAAGTTCAGCTGGCTGTTGAAGCTAAGGCTCGCCTTGCTGAGGACGGCGTTGATGTAAGAGTAGTAAGTATGCCTTGTATGGATCTCTTCGAGGATCAGAGCGAAGAATACAAGGAGGCTGTACTTCCTAAGACTGTCAGAAAGAGAGTTGCTGTTGAGGCACTTAGCGAGTTCGGATGGGGCAAATACATCGGACTTGATGGCAAGTTTATCGGAATGAGAAGCTTCGGAGCTTCTGCTCCTGCAGGAAAGCTGTTCCCTCACTTCGGAATTACTGCTGACGCTGTAGTTGAGGCTGTGAAGAACTAAAGTTTATCATAATGTTAAACAGGCTCGGACAAGTGTCCGAGCCTGTTTCATTATATATTATTTGATTAGTACGAAAAATCTATATAGTTGCCAGCAGCTGCAGTGCGTTCTTCCTGCGGATCACCTTGAAGTGCTCATTGTAGTAAGAGATCGATGCGTAGGTTGTGCGGCACTTTACCGAATAGCGGACAAGTATCTGCTGCGTTCTGATGTAGTCCTCAAGCGAGTTTGAACTTCTTGTGGTATAGAGGTAGAACCTTCCGCTTGACTCATCCTTGTAGAGAGTATTGTCGCTGAAATATATTCTGCTGAGTTCCTTTGCGGCAGTTATTACATCCGATATATTTTTGAATATGAATACATCGAAAGGAATCTCATTCTCGGATTCATCCTGCTGCGGTTTGTATGCAGGGGATGGAGCCTTGATCGTGATCTCGCCCTCAATGTGTGTATTTCCGGTTCCGTCACCGGCACCCGTCATATCCATGGCTGACTTGGCGATGCTGGAAATAAGACCCGAAAGCCCTTCTCTTATCTGATCACGGATGGATGAAAGAGTATCCTCATCCTTGCCTGCCGGCTCATTACCTGCAGGCGCCTTCTCTGTCTTTTCCCCGGCGGCTGCCTTTTCGGCATCTTTAAAAATATCATCCTCTTCGGAATCGGCCTTTTTAGCTTTTTTAGAAAGGCCTGTGATATCGATGTCGTTTATATTTAAGAGGTCATCAACCGCAGCGTTAAGCTCGTCATCCTCTTCATCTTCGTAGTCCTCGATCTCATCTATATCATCTTCAGCGGACAGATGTGTAAAGCGGGAAAAGCGTGAGTCCAGTTCGTCAGGATTATCAACCTTGGTGACAATGAGGATCAGGCTGTCTTTACCAGTCGGAACCGCTTCTATCATGAGAGGAGACTCGTTGACTTCAAAATCCACCTCAATGGAAGCCTGTTCAAGAAGATCCCTGAAAAGCTCGCGCGCCTTATCTGTTCCGTAAGCAAGCTCGGAGATACGAATATCCTTCTCGTCGAGATCCTGACGGCTGAGAGTACATTTTATCTGATTGTCGTTTAATTTCTCTATCTTCATAGTATTCACCACCATATCATTTGATAACGGCAGCCATGCGAATCGGCCGACCGTACCACGAGTTGCTGCTGAAAAAACTGCAAATATGGTTATAACTGTGTTTTTTTTACTTGTTACAGTTGCCTCAATTTAGAATAGTTTAGCACAAAATCTCTATGTGTAAAGCAGAAATTATAATATTATGTACGAATTCAAAAAACTTTCACATTTGCGGGGTTGAAAAAGAAGCGGTATTGCGGTACGCTTTGTTTGAACATTTTTCAGAAACGGAACGGGTCTCACGGATCGGTTCCGACAGATACAATTTGATCGTCCCGCGCACGAAGCCGCGTAGACTGCATTGACTGAAGACAGGAATATATTGGATTATCACGGATCAGGTCTTGTCTTTATAACAAACTGTTTTGACAGGCATTTGCAGGTTGCGAAAGGAGGTGCGGCTGGGAAAAGATATTTTTATTCCGGACAGAATTAATAGTATGATTATATAGATTCGGAAAAGAAAATATTTATATCAGAACTTAAAACTTTTTGAGCAAAAATCGAGCGGGCAGTCTGAAGGGGCTGCCCGCTTTTTTAGTACTGAGCGTGTGATATGAAAAATGTAAGTCCGACGGACTCATGAATGTACACTGACGGAATATCAGACAAAAAAAGAACGCTCCGAAGAGCGTTCCTTGATCAGGGATCGTTATTAACCTTCGTTGATAACACCCATAGGGCATGTGCCTGCGCATGCTCCACAGCTTATACATACGTTAGGATCGATAACAAATACGCCGCCGTCCTCAGAGATAGCTCCAACTGGACATGTACCTGCACATGATCCGCATCCGATACAACCATCGCCAATTACAAATGCCATTTTTCAGTCCCTCCTTTAAAGAACTTCTGCCGCAGGGGCAGTATCAAAATCATCTGCAGCTTATAGATGAACCTATAACTAAATATAGATTATTTATATTCCGCAGCTGCATCTGAGTGGATTATATTACATGAATAATCGGTAAGGCAAGACTAACTTTATTCCATATGACTAACTCTTGTTCAGGAAAAAAACAGACCTTTTGAAAGATGTTGGAAATGCGTGATTATTTGTATACTGTATACAAACTATGTACTAAAAAAAGTACAAAATTGCACCTTTTTTGCATTGACCTGTATACAATAACGATTTATAATGTAATCAGACAGGCGGCAAATCTTGTATTTTCGCCATTTTTTCGAAAAAGGCGCTGAAAGATATTGCATACGATAAATTGTTAAAAAAGTATGACAAACCTTTGCAAGAGGAGCTCCATCATAAAAATACAATGCCGGGCGGAACCTTATTACCGTCAGGCTAACGTGGGATCGAAAGATCCCGACCACTTAACTATATTATATTTTCAAGGAGGATTTTGAAACATGGAAGCAACAGGTTGGAATGGCTTCGTAGGCGGCAAGTGGCAGAAGGAAGTTAATGTTCGTGACTTCATCCAGAAGAACTATACTCCATATGAAGGAGATGATTCTTTCCTCGCAGACCCTACACAGAATACTAAGGATCTTTGGCAGCAGGTTCTTGATCTTTCAAAGCTTGAGAGAGAAAAGGGCGGAGTTGTTGATATGGATACAAAGGTTGTATCAACACTTACTTCTCATCAGGCAGGATATCTTGATAAGAGCAAGGAGACAATCGTTGGTCTTCAGACAGATAAGCCATTCAAGAGAGGAATGAACGTTTACGGTGGTATCCGTATGGCTGAGAAGGCTTGTGCTGATAACGGCTATACAGTAGATCCTGAGATCGTTGAGTTCTTCACAATTCACAGAAAGACACACAATGCAGGTGTATTTGATGTATATGATCCTGAAATCAGAAGATGCCGTTCAAATCACATCATCACAGGTCTTCCTGATGCATACGGACGTGGACGTATCATCGGCGACTACAGAAGAGTTGCTCTTTACGGTATCGATTTCCTTGTAGCTGACAAGGAGGATCAGAAGCTTTCATTTGGTACAGAGTACACAGATGATGTTATCAGAGGTAAGGAAGAAATCTCTGAGCAGATTAAGGCTCTTAAGGAGCTTAAGACGATGGCTTCTTTCTATGGCTTCGATATTTCTAAGCCTGCAACAAACGTTCAGGAAGCTATTCAGTGGACATATTTTGGTTACCTCGGAGCAGTAAAGGAGCAGAACGGTGCTGCAATGTCACTTGGCCGTACAGCTACATTCCTTGACTGCTATGCAGAGAGAGACCTTGCAAACGGTACATTCACAGAGTCACAGATTCAGGAGTTCGTAGATCACTTCATCATGAAGCTTCGTCTCGTTAAGTTCGCAAGAACACCTGAGTACAATCAGATCTTCGCCGGTGACCCGGTTTGGGTAACAGAGTCACTTGGTGGTATGGGTGTTGACGGACGTACACTTGTTTCAAAGATGTCATTCCGTTACCTCCACACACTTGACAACCTTGGTACAGCACCGGAACCAAACCTTACAGTTCTCTGGTCAACAAGACTTCCTATCAACTGGAAGCAGTACTGTGCTAAGATGTCTATCAAGTCATCTTCTATCCAGTATGAGAATGATGATATGATGAGAGTTATTCATGGTGATGATTATGGTATCGCTTGCTGCGTATCTTCAATGAGAATAGGTAAGGAAATGCAGTTCTTCGGAGCACGTGCTAACCTTGCTAAGTGTCTCCTTTACGCTATCAACGGTGGTGTTGATGAGTGTACAGGTGTTCAGGTTGGCCCTGAGTACAGACCTATCACATCTGATGATGCTCTTGACTTCGATGAGGTTATGCACAAATATGATCAGATGATGGATTGGCTTGCTAAGGTTTATGTAAATGCCCTTAACATCATCCACTACATGCATGATAAGTATGCTTATGAGAGAATCCAGATGGCTCTTCATGACAGAGACGTAAGAAGATACTTCGCAACAGGTATCGCAGGACTCTCATGCGTAGCTGACTCACTTTCAGCTATCAAGTATGCTAAGGTTTACCCAATCAGAAATGAGCAGGGTATCGTAGTAAGCTACAGAACAGAGGGTGATTTCCCTAAGTATGGTAACAATGATGACAGAGTTGACGAGATCGCAGCTAACCTTGTTTCAACATTCATGAAGAAGATCCGTTCACATCATGTTTACAGAAATTCATTCCCTACAATGTCAGTTCTTACTATTACTTCAAACGTTACATATGGTAAGAATACAGGTGATACACCTTGCGGAAGAAAGCATGGTCAGCCACTTGCTCCTGGTGCAAACCCAATGCACAGAAGAGATACACACGGCGCTTACGCTTCACTTTCTTCAGTAGCTAAGCTTCCATTCGAGTTTGCTCAGGATGGTATCTCAAATACATTCTCAATCATTCCTAGCGCTCTTGGTAAGGAAGATCAGGTATTTGCAGGCGACCTTGATGTAGATCTCGGACTTGACAAGCAGTAATTAACAGAATGCAGCAGTTTTCCGGCTGACGCTCGCGGCAGCCGGGAGCTGAAAAGATGTATTTACCATATGTCCTGAGGATCTATGACGGTTTATGAAAACCGGTTATTTACACAAAAAGATTCAGCGGGAATGTCCGGTTTATATCAGGCATTCGGCTGCAGTATAGAAACGAGGAGACAAATATGGCAGATAAGTTAAATGATGTAAATGATATAGTTTCAATGCTCGACAACATGGTGGCGAACGGAACAGGTCATATCAATGTGACCATCGACCCTGAGGCAGAGGCCGGAAAAACGGTTGAGACGATGGGCTGCATAGATTGTGCGAAGGGCGACCTTGCATGCTCTGTTCCGACACTTATGGAAGGCATGGATGATGCATTTGCAGAGGACAATAAATAAAGCGGACAGTGAGTGATCGCTCGTGATCCTGCCTGGCAGGATGCGGATTATGCTCCGTAAAAATATGATTGGAGGTAATATAACAATGGCTAGTACAGCACAGATCGATAACTTAGTTGATATGTTAGATGGTTATGTAACAAAGGGTGGACATCACCTCAATGTTAATGTATATAACAGAGAGACTCTTCTTGATGCTCAGAAGCATCCGGAGAATTACCCACAGCTTACAATCCGTGTTTCAGGATACGCTGTTAACTTCATCAAGCTTACAAAAGAGCAGCAGGATGATGTTATCTCTCGTACATTCCATGAGTCACTGTAATCATCGTACAATCTGAAATATGTTACAGCAGGCTTAACTGATTATTTGAATCGGGCTGCTGCGATCGTATGAAAATACTATGATTATCCCGGCGGG
>CAMNMC010000092.1 GCA_946544235.1 uncultured Lachnospiraceae bacterium
TCCTCCGCATCCACAGGCATAGACGCTGCCATGTAGCATTCTGCCGGGGCTGCTCCGACTATACCTGCCGCATTTCCCGGAGCCGCTCCAACCACACCTGCCGCATCTTCATACAGAGACTCTTTTCTGCGAAGCCTACGTCCACCGAAGCGGTTATTCTCTGCCGGTTTAGAAAGAGCCTGCGAGAGTTTCTGTTCTGAGGATTCTGGCTGGGGAGCCGTATCCCCAAAGCAGAAATCCTCATACTCTTCTGCACGTTTCTTCTCGACATATTTTTGATCTATATACTCCTCAAGCCTCGGATAAAGCTTTCCGCCAAGAGTCGTTGTTCTGTCATCAAATACGACCAGATAGATCATCATGTCATTTTTTAGTAAAAATGCACTTACCTCATCTACAGCGATCCTCAGTCCTTCCTCCTTCGGATAACCGAATCCGCCCGTTGCAATGATTGGAAAAGCAATTGAGGTGATCGAATTATCGAGCGCAAGCTGAAGGCTTTTCTGATAACATGAACGAAGTTTTTCCTCCTCATCCTGAGCACCATCCACATATAACGGACTTACCGCATGGATGATATACTCAGCTCTGAGATTAAATCCGGGTGTTATAAAAGCCTCGCCTTCCGGAACCTCTCCTATGTTTTCTTTTCTATATGCCAGCAGCTGATCGTAACCGGCCGCATTGTAGATCGCACTGTCACATCCCGGTCCCACCATAACGTATTCGTTCGCAGTATTAACGATCGCCTGAGTATGCATCCTGGTAATATCATTACGAACTATTTTAAAAGGCACCTTACACCCTCCTCACATAACTTCTCCGATACATTTCACCCTTTTAGCCAACTGTCCCTTTATATTCAAGGCACAGCATTGTAAGATCATCAAACTGTTCGGCATCACCGACAAAGCCGTCAACGCTCTCACGAACATGGTGCAGTATTTCCTCAGGTGTTCCGCCGCTGCATTCATTCAGGGCATTCTCGATTCTTCCCATTCCGAACATCTTCTTATCTGCTGTTGAAGCCTCAGCCACACCATCCGTATATACGAAAATCTTCGAGCCCGGAGAAAGCTGCAGTTCATATTCACTGTATTCAAAATCCTTTACCAGACCAAGTACAAGTCCATGCTCTTCCTTAAATACCTTAAAGCTTCCTTCAGGTTCCTTGATAACCGGATATTCGTGTCCTGCATTTGTGCAGACCATCTTACCGGTTGTAATATCCAGAATTCCCAGCCATACAGAGACAAACATTCCCTCAGGATTGTTGCTACTGATCTGATGGTTAGCCTTCTTCAGGACCTCAGCCGGTGAAGGCTCAGCCATGGCATTGTTCATGATAAATATCTTCGAAACCATCATGAAGAGCGCCGCAGGAACACCCTTGCCGGATACATCCGCTATAACAACTGCAAGATGCTTATCATCGATCATATAGTAGTCATAGAAATCTCCGCCAATCTCCTTGGCAGGATCCATGCTTGCATAAATATCAAACTCAGGATGCTCAGGGAAAGCCGGGAACTTGTTTGGAAGAGTACTCTTCTGAATCTTCTCGGCAAGCTCAAGCTCAAACCCCAGCCTCTCTCTTTCGGCAGTCATCTGGGTTATATTTTCCGAATCGTCTATGATACGTGTCTGCATCGAGCGGATATTATCATAGAGTGTTCCTATCTCATCTCTTGACTTGATCGGAAGGTCGATGATCTCTGAGCTTCCTTCCTCATCCTCCTCCAGCGAGAAACCGTCTACAGCCTTCGCAAGGCTCTTGAGCGGCTTGGTAACCATCCGTCTCATGATAAGAATACTGATAACGATTGCAACAACAACCATTATAGCCACGAAGATCAGACTTCTCTTTAAAAATGCCTGCTGTGCCTCAATCTCGTCGGTAGCGTCATATGCGTAAATGAAATAATACTGAACCCCGTCCTTCTCATAAGGTACAACCTTCACAGCTTCAGTTGTTTTGCCCTCCTGAACCGTAACATGGTTATCACCCTTCTTCTTTTTGTATTGTTTTATCGCCTCAACATTATCATAATGATCTCCAAGATAATTAAATTCGCTAAAAGATAAATCATCATGACTCATTTCATATCCCTGCATTACAAGGAGATATCCATCAGGCACCTCGGCATACCCTGCAACATACGAAAGACCCGCATAATCAGCCATTCCCGTCATACTTACACTTGTAGAAAAAACAGCAGTTCCTATTTCGTAGTAATCATAATAACCCTTATCATTCTCCTCAAAATAATCATAATACTCATCTTCGGAATAGCCAAGGCTTGCCGCCTCTGCTCTAAGCGCAGCTCTGAACTCCTCATGCTCTTCCACGGTCATTAACGTTCCCTTATGATAATCTATCACGTAGTTGTCGTTACACCATTCCTCCAGGAGATCGATATTTCCCTTAGCCACCGCATCCTCACGTACCTCTTTAAAGCCATCAAGCTGTGTAACCCAGTACAAATAAGTAGTCTCTTCGATCATGCTGTCATTAAGCTCCTGATTAGTACTTTCGGCAGCATCGAGCTTCTCCTCGATTCTTTCCTTCGTCTCATCTTTATAGGAATGATAATTGATATTGAGCAGCTGCATTGAAACTATTAATACTATGATTGTCAGAAATACATTGAGCTTAACCTGCAGTGAGATTCTTCTCTTCACCTTTTTTTCAGGCTGTTCAGCCTTGTTTTCACTATCAGCCTCACCTTTAATTTCACTTGCTTCAGCTTCACCGGCCGCCTCATCTGCTAATTTAATTGTTTCAATACTGAT
The DNA here is from genome assembly GCA_946544235.1 of uncultured Lachnospiraceae bacterium. Classification (GTDB taxonomy): domain Bacteria; phylum Bacillota; class Clostridia; order Lachnospirales; family Lachnospiraceae; genus Eubacterium_Q. Next base: position 2,794 of record CAMNMC010000092.1, read on the forward strand.
ATCCTCTACGATATCTTCCGTAAGGTTTGTAACCTCAGCCTTTTCTTCCGTATTTCCCACCATATTCCCCACATACATTCATAAATACTTATATTAGTTTTTATTTTTTATAAAAGCTTCAAACTCCTCAACAAGAGCGGTTTTCCCACCATATAAATTATAATATAGATGAGGCATAAAAACAATAAAAAGACTGTCCATAAAACCGTCTCTTTCATACGTATAATCTATATAGGCGCGTGAAAACAGGTCCGAAAAAAGCCATTAAAACGTACCATTAAAAAACACTGTTAAATACTATGTTAAAATACGTGCAAAGGGGAAATATCATGCAAAAGAAAAAGAAGAATATCCTGTTAATACTGACCATTATAATTCTTGCCGGAGGATTTATCACTGCGGCCGTGCTTGTTGTTCCGAAAACCCTGAAAATAAAAAATGAAAACAACGATTCCACAGATATATATGACGGCTCTGAAATCACCGGACCTTTTCAGCCTGAGAACATCCAAAAGCACGGCGATCATATCTATTACAGCGATAAGCTTTGGGAAAATCGTGGGCTGGATGAAAGCGAGAAGGAGGATGTGATCGCATATCTCAGTGATCTGGATAAATATATCGGAAACGATCTCTATATATGTGGGTTCAGTTTTCTCAGCGCATACGGCGATATATTTGTGAATGCATATCAGTATCAGAATGGTGTGTTAATCCCCGGTGTACGTTACAGTACTGAAGATAATTACCCTTTTCTTGATCTCAGTCCGACCAGCAAATCTCTGCCTGTAGCACTGATTGATACCTCGGATATTATTCCTGCTCAGGAGCTTTTCGGCAGGGTTCTCGATCTCGCCGAACAGAACAGAAGCCAGATGTTCTTCAATCCGAAGGATACAACTCCGATCAGCGGAATCTACCGTCTTGAGTACGATGTGAAAACAGACGTACTGTATTATTCCTTCAGACTGAACGAATACAGCGAGATCCGTGTTGACGCCAGAGACGGCAGCATCGTCAGTCAGTATTACTGGGACGGAGTGTATGTCGACTGATAATATACGCCCCATATTCATCTGATAATCCATACACATTAATCCATACATAGTATAATCCATACATATATTTCCAACGAAAAAGACGCTATAGGAATCTCTTCCTATAGCGTCGTCATCGTCCAGATCGTAGTCGATGGTGAATAGTATAACGTGATCTTTCTCATCATATTTATCACGACTATCTTGCACTCAAACACCAGATTTCTGTCTGTAACAAATACCCCGTCCGGCGTTGTATAACACCCTCTGTGAGACAGATCCATATATTCTTTAATTGTAAATACCTGCTTCTGACCATCTTCATCAGTCAGCCTGACCCGGAGCGGAATAACCGTCCCATCTGCCGAATGCTGACATATGACATCAACCTTTCGCGGAGATCTGTAATCTATGCTCATATGCCTCACCTCTTGATTATGGTATAGAACATATGTTCGTATTTGTCAAGAGGTAATCTGTCACTTTTGGTAAGTGTTAAGGATTGATACCCGGTTATTTCTGATATCTTCCCACCAGATTTGCCATTCCATTTACCTGATACGGCAATGCCTTTTCAGTCATATTCGCATTAAAGCACAGCTTGGCACCACTCAGCAGGGTTATGGCAACAGCTTTTACGCTTTTTCTTAACCCCATATAGTTTTTAAACGAAATATCCGATATTTCCTGATAATAGTAAAATACAAATCCCTCATAAAACGGACTCTGTTTTTCCGGATTGACTTTCATTCCGCCGCCCTGTAAAGGTATTATTCCGACACCGGTTTCCGTGAAATTGATCAGTGCAAACATGAAGTCATAGATTCTGCTTGTTCTCAAATCTCTGTCTCTTCCGAGTGCACCGCCGACGATGTATCCTACAGCTCCGAGTGCGCTCATTCCTGCGATCGCACCGTTCGCCTCGCTGCTCTTTGACAGATCTACGATGGTTCCTATTATGCAGTTTTCTCTTTCACCAACACAGTTTACCCTTCTGAAAACTTCAAGTGCTCCCTGATACGTACTGAAATCATCCATAATTTACATTCTCTCCCTGAAATATTGGTTTATAGTTATTTGCTCATTGAAGATCTTACTGAGTTTCTCCGCTCCACATTTTTGTTTGCTCTTTTCCTTCCATGTATTTTGAAGCCGCCTGGACCAGATTCACAACGGTTTTCATGATCTCCTTATCTCTCTTATTCGGAGTCATATCTGCTGTTGTCTCTTCTATATCAGCCAGCTTCCTGATTTATACATATAATCTATAATATCCCATTATTTACAACAATAATTATTATATCATTTTATAATAACAAAAGCGCAACAAAACAGGACAAGGGACGTATAACGCCCCTCTCACTGTATATACAAATCTATGCAACAGCAGCATTTGCATTAATATCATCTATAATCTTTCTTATACCCATCCACACATTTAAGTCAGTAAAAATCTCCACAATACTGCCACGATCTGTAAATGGCGACTCCTGCAAAACAGATAAATCTTTCATCATTCCGTTATGAACTATGTACTCGACAATCTGATTCACAAAGTATATCTGCCTGCTGTCCAGATTAGCCCCATCAAGGTATTCAGAAAAAGCTTCTTTTGCTGCATTCATATCAAGCCCGACTATTTCCCTTACAAGTTCTCCTAAAGGCTTCGAGCCGTACTCATGCTCATATTCCTGTTTAGTACCAACCTCGCCCCAAAGAATCTTTTCCAAAGCTTCAATATCATTTTGTGATAACGGCTTGTTTGTTTTAAGCTTCGCTATAACTATGTTGTCCTGGTGCTGCCTGATATAGTATTCCGCCTTAGCTTTATAATTCTTCAGCTCATCATTTTCAAGTTCTGATTCATTCCAGTCCTCTGACAACAGATCATCTTCAAAATTTGTATCATACCTTATGTGGCGCTTTGGAATATACTTCATCAGATCTCTAAGCCGTTCTCTGATTTCCTCAAAGTCATCAATGTCAGCTGTTTCGATATAGTCTGTATTTATTATCTTATCGATGAAATCCGACTGTGCCTGAATCTCCGGTATATTTGCAACCTCCGAAACACTTTTGACCTTTTTATAGAGATCCGTTCTGGCGCGCTTATATTTCTTACCAAGAAGATACGCAAGCTCGATTCCATAAAGGAGCGCATCAAAACGAACAGCATTCACCTCGTCACCATCCGGCAGAATAAGCGGCGCAACTTCTTCTCTGACCATCAGAGTATCTTCATACGTCAGAGTTTTATAATTATCCTCTGATGAATACAGATCAACATATTTCAGATGCTGCCTTACAGCAAAGTTGTCCCTTGGTAATTCTCTCACCTTTTCAGACATATATTTGACCAGAGAATCCCTGTACATGATCAGTCTTTCAACCTGGTGTTCTAACCCCTGCAGCTTATATGCAATTTCAAACTTGAGGTTAAAGATTGCGCCTTGCAGAGCTATCATATTTGCTGTTGCTTTCCCTTTATTCATTCTAAAGAACTCAAAGTTCCCGCAAAAGTCAAATATATAAAACTTCTGTTTATCTTCACCATCCAAAAGTCCCGGACATAGTCTTGTGCCTCGTCCTATCATCTGCCAGAACTTAGCCTTACTCATAACCTTCTTAAAGAACACAAGATTAAGCACTTCAGGAACATCTATACCGGTATCCAGCATATCAACTGAGATAGCTATCTGAGGCAGCTTCTTAGGATCAGAAAACTCATCAATAGCACTCTGTGCATAAGTCATATAATTATCGATCACTTTTGCATAATCAGTGAGATGCGGATATTCTTTATTAAACATCTCCAGAATCTTCTCGGCATGTTCGTGATTCTTGGCAAATATGATCGTTTTGCCTATCTTCTGCCCGTAATCAATCTTGATCCCCTTATCCATCAGGGTATGCAGGATCTTCTTGATCGTATCTTCATTGAATATCCATGTATTAAGCGCAGAGGAACCTATTGCCTCCGGAAGATCACCGTTTTCATCCACAAAGGTTTCTTCATACGCTTCCTTATCCTCATCGGAGAGGTCATCATATACAATACCCTGTTCTATAAATTTAAGTTTTGATTCTACCGATACATAATCCACCAGATAGCCATCTTTAACCGCCTGAGCAAGATCATATCCATATGTCGGAACGCCGTTTTCCAGTTCAAAGATACTATATGTATTTTTATCTATTTCATCCTTCGGCGTTGCAGTAAGACCAACAAGTGGTGCATCAAAATAGTTAAAAATATCCCTGTATTTATTATATATGGACCTATGTGCCTCATCGCATATCAAAAGATCGAAGTGACCACTCGTGAAAAGCTTCCCTTCTTTATCACTAACTGAATCTATACAGTTCATCATTGTCTGATAAGTTGAAAATACACAATGAGCGCTGTAATTATCCTTTTCTTCGACAAGATTTGTACATGAAAGATTCGGCAAAAGGTTTACAAAACTTCTCTTAGCCTGGGTGACAAGAGAATTTCTGTCAGCCAGGAAGAGTATATTTTTAACCCAGCCATTCTTCAGCAAAACATCGCACAGAGCAATAACTGTTCTGGTCTTGCCTGAGCCTGTCGCCATAACGATCAGAGCTTTACGCCTGTTCTTCTCATCGAAAGCATTACATACGGCTTTAACCGCTGCCTCCTGATAATATCTTCCTGCAATATCCTTATTGATCATGATATTACGAAGGCTTGTACGCATCGTCAGCAGATTGAACCATTTTTCAAGATCTCTCTTTGAATAGATTACGGAGCACTTTCTCTCCGGATACTGACCGTCTATGATATGCGTCTCAAAACCATTGGTAAGAAATATCACAGGTCTTCTCTTATATTTCTGTTCAATAATATCTGCATATAGCTTAGCCTGCTGTCTACCCTTAGCAACATCTACGCAGGTACGCTTCGCTTCTATAACCGCAAGCGGCTTATGGGTATCATCATATAAAACATAATCCGCATATCCTACTTCAGACTTATTAGGCATACCCGGAAGTTCAACTTCATTAAGCCAGTTCTTCCCCTCGATCCATCCTGCATCATTAAGCATGGAATCAATATAAAGCTTTCTGGTTTTATACTCCGAAAGATCAAGCGGCTTTGGAACATAAGTCTCCTGCTGTTCCTGTCTACGAGCTGATAACTCCGCCTTGAGAGACGCATTTTCCTCAATAAGCTTCTTTAAATCAACTTCCTGCTGTGCTACCCTTTGCTGTTCTTTTCTAGCTGCCTCTTTATCTGCAGCAGCTTTCTCTTTAGACTTTTTAATCCCTTCAATTCTTTTTTCTATCAGGTTCTTGTCAAACGGATGCTCTTCATAAACATCCGCATAGCAGTAAGCAATATAATCCAGATATATAGAAAGGTTCTCCAGACAAAGAAGTGCCTCATCCCTGCCAAGTTTGTTTCCACCGTGAGCCACAGCATTTCCGCTTCTACGTATGTAATCCATACGTCTCCACAGATCCTGACCAATTATCTGCCTGTAGTCCTCAGCATTCATCAGGCTCTGAAGATTATCCTGATATGGCATTTCCAGTTCAGCATCAACCGAGTACATCCATTTAAGAGCGTACTCCATCGCCCTGCGGCTGTTCATAATACTAGCCTCAGGATCCATGAGAATAATCTTCTCAGCTGAAATCGCTATATCAGCAAACGCAACAAATTTGGGTTCATTCTTTAAATAGTCAAAGTTGGTAGTCATAGGCACCTCCTTAAACTTACACTATATATTGCTTTCCATTACAATCCCCATTATAAAACCAGTTTTGGAGCCATTCAATAAAACAATTTTGATTTGTCGACTTGATGTAAAAAGTTTTTAAACTCCTCTTGAATAGTCATTGGTGGTACAGGAATAGTTAAAAGTATCAATAGTTTTGATCTTATTCCCTTTACAGTACTCCCCGATGATTTCTGCCACATCTTATCCTGAAACTCCGGGCTAGCTAGTGCATATTCCAAATATTCCGAATTAAGAATATCTTCATGAGGTTGCATCGTTATTAACCGCTGACCCACACAGAACTTCTCATAAACATCAGGAATTCTGCAAACGTTCCCCAATGGCGCTTCAGTAGTAAATAAAACATCATTTACTCTTGGAATTCCTCGTGTCATGACATCATCGTAGTTTTCTTCAGGTATGAACTCTTGCGGATCGATAAAAAACTTATTATCCTTTACATTTTTAGCAGTAATCAAAGGAATTCCTTCTTCTGATTTTTCAGGAGTTTTCCCTCTGTAATCGATAAAATCACAAACCTCATCTAATTCTTTTTCATTGATGTGGCAATTAAAATAATCACCAAAGAGCTCGACAAATCGGGCTTTGATAAGGTCGTCTAATTGCTGTAATTCTATTCGTCTGTCATCTATTATTCCTGCCAATTTATCAAGAACAGTGCTAATATGCTGCTGCTCTTGATATGAATACTTTGGAACAAGAGCAGATCTAACAATTTTGTCACTAACTGCAGGATAACTTGCTCCTATGGCTTGAGACACCATATCATCTATAAAGGGTTTGGATTTGCAAAAATTTAATATGAATCTAGGATCCACATCATCTTTACTCTCCAAAATGCAAAATCCTGTAGAAGCAACAGACACGTTAGGAGTATCCTCTTCAAGTAAAGCTACCGCGTTAAGATTCGGTCTCACTGTTGAAACCAAAACATTCCCCCGCCTTACGGCTTTACGCGCTCTGCTTGGAGCTTCACCAAATGTGATTGTCTGATAACCTGTAACCTTCTTGGTTTCATTATCCACAGAAGAAATATCTATGTAATCAATAAGCGTATCTTCATCTTCTTTTATCTGTCCAGCACTCGGCTTACATAAGTCGCCTAACTTTATTTTTTCCATCTATCATCCCTACAAATCTCAACAAGAGAACTGCAGATTGACTATTACTGATCTTATAGCTGTTATCAGCTTATATGCAACATTCTTCAGTCTTGGCTATATGATAGGTCGTAATAGCAAGACAAAAAAATAACCGCCCCAGTCCCTGACAAGATTGAGCGGTTATTTTCCAATCAATTATAATCGGGGCTAACCGTCTATCGGTAGCACCTTTAAGATTATACTATCACCGCTAATACTCTTTGTCAAACATATGTTTAGTTTCTTTGTAAATCTCCGTCGTATCTCTTCTTAAAATCTTTATTTCAATAACTCCACAACAATGTGCTTGTGCGTCGAACGTATGTTTGCTATAATAATTATGGGTGCTACCATACACGGTAGGCGGTTAGTCCAATAATCGGAGTACTGTGAACTCTGTTTACATAGAAATCTCTTTGGAGAAATCTTCGATAGGAGGACATAATTATGCTGACTATTACTGATCTTATAGCTGTCATCAGCTTATGCGCAACATTCTTCAGTCTTGGCTATATGATAGGTCGTAATAGCAAGACAAAAAAATAACCGCCCTATCATCCCTGAAATGACTCGGCGGTTATTTTTATAACTACTAATTAATCAGGGCTAACCGTCTATCGGTAGCACCTTTAAGATTATACTATCACCGCCATCTCTCTTTGTCAAACATATGTTTAGTTTTTACGCAAAACTCGGTGTTGTTCCCTACGCAAATCTTTCAGTAACTCACCGTGCCTATTCATATTTTACTTCTTATCACGCGATATATTTTTTATGTGACAGTTTAACATTGTTCTGATTAACAATCGCATAATGCATAGTAGTATCAATCTGTGAATGTCCAAGCACCTTTTGAACCTGTTCAATTGGCATTCCCTTATCTATGGCACGCGTTGCCATGGTACGCCTGAATTTATGTGGATGAATTCTGCAAATATTTAATTTTCTTCCAAGTTCCCTGAGTCTTATTTCAACGCCGCTAATCTTTAATCGGTTAAATGGAGCATCCAATGATACAAACAGTGCAGGGTTATCATCGTGCCTGCTCTCTATATAGTTTTGCAGATGCAGCTTTGCTTTTGCATCAAAATATACTTTCCTTTCTTTATCTCCTTTTCCATAAACCTTGCATTCACGACCTTCCAGATCAACATCGCTGATATCAAGATTCACTAATTCTCCGACTCTCATGCCTGTCGAATACAGGAGATCAATAATCGCAACATCTCTCATGACCTCGCAGTTATCCCTGAGCCTTTCAATATCCTCATCTGAAATAACTTCTTTGACAACCGTCTTAGTCTTAATCTTATGAATCCTTCTTACCGGACTTTTCAATATGTAATCTTCTTCCTCTAACCACGAGAAGAAACTTGATATATTCCTGCGGATATTATCCAGCGTACTCTTGCCACAGTTATTTATCTTCTGATATTCCGAAAGATATTTTCTGACATCCTCGGTGGTTACCTTTCTTATCGGTTTAACAATCATCTTCAGCATATGAGTATTGCTCGACCTATAATAATCAATCGTTCGATCAGAACACCCCTCTATCCTCTTAGCATGAAGAAACATATCAAGATACTCTTCATTTTTAGCCGGTTCAGGCCGAACATTATTCTCATCAAGCCGTTTCAACAAAACTTCCTGCAACCTCTTGAGCTGCAAAACCGACAAATCCTCTGCCATGTCATTCAAAACATTGATAATAACTTCTCTCATGTGATATACCTCCAATAATTAGATGTATATCATATTTAGCATATTACCAAGTTTTGATTCCATCCATTAATAAATAACTTTCCTCTCCTTGTATACATCGTCTTCCTGTAATGATGCTTTTGTTTGACAAATATTTTGCTTGTTCATATAATACGAAAATGAGAGGCGGTTTTTCTACCGTGCGGTCATTCTGATTCAAACGGCTTACTCGCTTCTTTTTTTATATTTATCAGTTCATATGAATAAATCTCTGAGTAACATCTTCTTATCCAAAGTATTCTTGCATCAAACTATCAAATAACAATTTGGCTTCATCTAATGATTTTTTAACTGCATCTTTTGATTTGTCGACTTGTTTGACAAAATCCATAAATTGTTTCTGTATGTCAAGTGGCGGAACTATTAACTGCAAATCTTCTATTTGTTGCTTAGTAATTGCTTCTCGTGTTGCACCACCAGCTGTAGCAATGTTCCACAGCAATCTTTGATAGTTATCCTCTGTAAACATACTACATACAAATTCTGGTAAAAGACTTTCTTTGCATCTAATAATAGATACGTGCTGGTTAACTCTTGCAGGAAGCAGGTCGTCAGGAACTACACAACATCTTGCTACAGAGGCTCCAGTAATATTCAAAAGCACATCACTTTTTTCAATAGTCACGTTATCTAGTTGTTCAGCTTGTTCATCTGTAATATGAGCCAAATCTTTATACTCAAATCTATTGTTATAAACATTCATACTACGGATTAGAGATATTCCCTCATCACAATAACTTTCTCTGCCACCCTTAGGTGTAGCACCTGAACCTATCTTCCTCATAAGATTCTTACAAGAATCAGTGCTCCACCCTTTATCATTTACAACTGGATTCCCAAACATCTCGACAAATCGGGCTTTGATGAGTTCGTCCAATAAATCCAATTCTAATTGTCGTTTCTGAATAACACTATTTATGCCATCTAAAATAGCGATAATACGATCTTGATTTTCAATGCTACGAACATCTATCTGCACTTTCTTTAGATAACCTGCTGATATATTGGGCTGTGCTCCACCTACACCATCACTAATAAACTTTTGCTTCTTACTTCTAAGAAAATAGTATAAATATTCTGGTTTTATATCTTTACATGGTTTAAAAGCTGCGCATGCTTGGTTTGTGCAAGCATCAAATTTTAGTATTGAAGTAGCTCCTATAGTTGCACCGTACATAGCAATAAGCACTGTTCCAGGCTCATACATCTTGGCAGATGAATTCTTCAATCCTTCTTCCGTAATGCAGTCTTCAACAGAAAATAAGTATTCTTCCTTTAAATCGCCCGTCTTAACCCACGGTATTTCTCCACCATAATATTCTGGATGTGCTTTAGATGGAGTCCCTCCAGATCCTATCTCAAAAATATCTCCTAATGTTGTTTTCATATCATCCCTCCGAGGCTCCTCGGCGTGCCCATTCGCATTCCGCTTCGCTTCATGCTCATGCGTCCTATCGGACTATCGGTCCAATCCGTCATATGCGCTCTGGTGAGCAAGCTCCCCCGCGCATCTGCCGTCTTGTCCCGGCACTCCTCGTCACCTCGACAAATCTCAATTTATCATATCAATAGTTACATTTTTACTGCTTAAGCAGCCTCTCCAACTCATCCATCTCTTTGCTGATCTCTTTTTCCAGTTCTCTGATATTAGCCATTATTTCAGATGTTGGCGGATACTCGACCGGCACATATTCAACCTCTTTATACTTGTTAATACTCAGGTCGTAATCATTATCGACTATATCCTTCTTTGGAACCATAAAGGACTTGTCGGTACGCTTTCTGTCCGTCTCCTTACCAAGGTTCTTGAATCTTTCTATGATATCCGGAATATCGTTCTCTGATACCGGAGAACGCTTATCATCCAGGCTGAATCCATCCGCTGTCATATCATAGAACCAAACATTATCTGTTCCGCCATGACCGGTCTTGGTGAATATAAGAATAGCTGTTGACACTCCGGCATATGGTTTAAATACTCCCGAAGGCATTGATATAACGGCCTCAAGCCTGTTCTCGTCCACTATCTCTTTTCTTATAGCCTTGTGAGCCGTAGATGATCCGAAGAGCACTCCATCAGGAACGATACATGCACATCTTCCGCCCACCTTAAGTATTCTTAAAAACAATGTCAGGAACAATAATTCAGTCTTCTTAGTTTTACAAACTTTTAAGAGGTCTGCAGATACAGATTCCGCATCCAGGCTTCCCTTAAAAGGCGGATTTGCCAATACCAAAGAGTATTTTTCTTTATCCATATTCTGGTCGGATAAGCTGTCCCTGTACTCGATAAACGGATTACCTATGCCGTGAGTCATCATATTCATAGCACCGATACGGAGCATGGTTCTGTCCATATCATAACCATGGAACATATGATTCATATAATGATCCTTCTTCTGTTTGTCGAAGAATATCTCTTCTTTTCTTTTTTCCTTAAGATATTCTCCCGCTGCCACCAAAAATCCGGATGTACCACATGCTGGGTCACATATTATTTCATCTGCCGAAGGATTCATCATTTCAACCATCATTCGTATAATATGTCGTGGTGTTCGGAACTGTCCGTTACGTCCTGATTGAGCTATCTTCGACAACAGATACTCATATACATCTCCCCTGACATCCACGCTCTGAGATTCATTCATAAGCGCATAGATGTCATCCAAAAGATCTACAACCTTTGACAGAAGAAGTGGTGTCGGAAGCTTAAAGATGGCGTCATCCATATATTTTGAATAAGCGCTATCCTTATCGCTATGAAGAGACTTTATAAACGGAAATACCCATTCCTGCATAACAGTATACATTCTGTCAGCCGGATAATCATGAAATACAGACCACTTCAGCTGTGAACCATCTATAGTTCTGTCTCCGATCTTTACTTCTTCTGAAAAGATACTTTTGAAAGGCAGTCCAAGCATCGCACTTTCCTTGGCTCTCTTGTTATCCGAATCATCCAGATCATGAATAAACATCAGATATGTGATCTGTTCTATTACTTCCAGAGGATTCACGAGACCGCCTGCTGCAAATACATCCCATAAACCATCAATTTTGTTTTTTAATTCACCTGTAATCATTTATTTATCTCCATTCCATACGTATTTTGTATAACGGCCACCGCCGATTTTAAGAATATCATTATTCTTCAGCAGCTCAGCCAATGTTCTCTGCACGGTTGTATCACTAATATCCGGATTCATATCCAAGAGTTCTGACTTCGTAATCGTTCCGATATGTTCCTTTATTATTTCACGTATACGATCTGCTTTACTATAATTCGGATTCGTCAATAGCTTTACTCTTGATTCAAATTCCTTATATGCATTTATCAACACGCCCAGCATATAATTAACAAACGGTTTATAGTCATTCTTATTCTCATGCCACTCAATTGAACTATCCTGAAGTGCCTCGTAATATGTTTCTTTGGATTGTTCTATTATTTTCTCAATACTGATATATTTTCCAACTATAAAACCCGACTGATACAAAAGAAGTAATGTCAGAAGTCTGCTCATTCTTCCATTACCATCATTGAAGGGATGGATGCATAGAAAATCCAATATAAACATACTTGACAGGATCAAGGGATCAACCTCTTCTTTTGCATCTCTAAAGGCTTCGCATAGTCTATCTATCGACTCGGGAGTCTCCCATGCAGGCACAGGGCGAAATCTGACTTTTTCATTTCCTTTTTCATCCGTTTCCCTTATTATATTGTCTCCTGTCTTAAATTTACCGCCATCAACATTTCCTATAAACTTATATAGATTACGGTGTAATTGAAGTATGTAATTCGCGTTTATCGGTATATATTCATAGCTTTCATGTATAGTATTGAGAACATCACGATAACCGGCGATTTCAGATTCATCGCGATTCCGAGGTGTAGTCTTCTCCTGCACCAGGTTCTTCAATCTGTCATCTGCTGTATATATTCCTTCTATCTTGTTTGAAGCTTCTGTACTTTGAATCTTTGCTAATTCAACCAGTTCTTTCAGCTCGTCCTTGTGCGCCTCTATGAATAAGCGCTGTTCTCCTTTGAATTCATTGATTAGCGTTAGCTTCTTTATTATTTCAGGTGTAAAGAGCTTTACCCACTTTTCTTTATAACTATAATCTCTCATTCAATTACCTCATAAACGATTCAATTTTGTCATTTCAGTCCAGTTTGACATAATTAACTACTGTCATTCTATATTAATTTAATTGCATCGTCAAGAGATTTAATTTGGTCATTTTGATTCAATATGACGTAATTGCGTTCCATGAAGACCAAATTAAAAACGGAGCAGGAATCACTCCTACCCCGTCATATTTTTGTGAAAGCAAAAGTAAATTTATGATATCAATTCCTCCAAGGTCCGGTAGAGATTTTCCGGCTCAACCGGCTTGGACAGGTGTGCATTCATTCCAACCTGTAACGATCTTTGTACGTCTTCATCAAATGCATTTGCGGTCAACGCAATGATCGGTACGGTTTTTGCATCCGGTCTGTCCAGAGCACATATGGAAGCAGCTGCTTCAAGTCCGTCCATCTCCGGCATGCGAACATCCATAAGTACAGCGTCATAATATCCAACGCGGACAACCCTGTTGTTTGACGCAGATATTTTCACCTTGGGAACAAGCAAAAATATAAGAATCATTATTCCGATAATTGCTTTTATCTTCTGTTTCATCAAACGGTCCTCACTATGAATTCCGAGACTCCCCGGTTATCCGATATCCCCTATATTTAACTGTTTAACCCAAAACATATCATACCATCTTAACCGCAACAAGAGCGCAACGACTCCGAGGGAGTGGTTACAGATTTCCCTTGCGTATGTTCTCCTTAATGATCTGATCCGTCAGTTCAAACAGTTTTTCCGATCCCAGACGGGTCTTCGACTGACGCTTGTAAACCATTTCAGCGCTTACTCCGTGTTCCCTCCAGTCGCCGCCATCGTTGCTGTTGTTTAAGAGGAGCGGCTGCAGATTATCCATCGCATGTGCAAACTTTGCCTCCGGCGAACGGTAATCTTCAAATTCATCAAACAGAGCGATCAACTCTTCCTTCTGGTCCTCAGGAAGCATCGAGAATATTCTCTCCTTTGCAGCATCCTCTCTGGCCTTCTGGGTTGCAATCCCCTCCGCGTCATACGCATAGGTATCTCCTGCATCAATTTCTACGATATCGTGAATAAGGCACATGAGCATAACTCTGGCTATATCCACTTCCTCATTTGAATATTCCCGAAGCAGATAAGCCATTATTGCCATGTGCCATGCGTGTTCCGCATCATTTTCGTTCCGCCCGTGCTGCGTCAGATGCGTTTGCCTGAATATATTTTTTTCTTTATCGATTTCCAGCGAAAAATCCAGCTGTTTTTTAAGTCTCTCGTCCATAATAAGCTCCTTTACGAATTCCGATTATCAGTAAAATAATAATATTTATTATAACATAAACTTATTACTGCACATATAAAAATCAAGAATCGGAAGTTTGTGAGCTTTTCGGTCGGAAAAATATTACTCCGACGATTTAAAGTTATAGATCGGCTTCAGCACATCTATCACATCAACAGACTCACGAACGACATCTATGATATCGTCAAGAGACTTGTATGCCATAGGGGCCTCATCAAGAGTCGACTCATTTACCGAAGTTGTATAGATTCCCTTCATCGTCTCTCTATACTCATCAATCGAAAGAGTATCTTTCGCTTTAGTTCTGGACATAATACGCCCTGCCCCGTGAGGTGCAGAGTAGTTCCACTCAGGGTTACCCTTTCCCACGGCAATGATGCTTCCATCCCTCATGTTTATCGGAATAAGAACCTTCTCGCCTGCGTGAGCCGCAATAGCTCCCTTACGAAGGATCCTCTCATCCGTATCAATATAGTTATGAATCGTGTGAAATGCCTCTCCTGCAGCAAGTCCTGTGCGGCTGAGAAGCACCTCTGCCATCTTCTCTCTGTTCTTTCTTGCAAACTTCTGACATATCTCTACGTCGTGGAGATAATCATCAAGATATTTTCCGCTGAGATAGCAAAGATCCTCGGGAATATCAGGCTGAAGCACCTCTTTCTTCCATTTCAGCTCCTTGAGAGCCTCCTGGATCTCGCTTCTGCGTCCCTGCTCCTTATATGTACGGATCAGCTCCTCTCTGGCCTCCAGATAATAACCGATCCCCTTGTTAAGGTCGACTGCCAGTCTCTGATAAAGCTCAGCGACCTGCTTTCCGAGGTTACGGCTTCCGCTGTGTATAACAAGATATTTTGTACCATCCGCTGCCATATCAATCTCGATAAAATGGTTTCCGCCGCCAAGAGTACCAAGGCTTCGCTCGATCCATTTTGTATTTTTCAGATCTCTGTAGCAGTAAAGCTCTGTCAGGTCAAATCTATCCTGACGCCCCTCCCAGATATTTCTTCCGGACGGAACGTAGTGAGCAGCCTCATCAAACTTCTCAAAAACAATCTCAGCCTTTCCGAGATTTACTGTGTACATTCCGCAGCCTATGTCGACTCCAACGACATTTGGAACCGCCTTGTCAACGATGGTCATGGTTGTGCCGATCGTGCAGCCTTTTCCGGCATGTACATCCGGCATGATGCGAACCTTTGAACCCTCAGTCATATCATAATCACACATTCTTCTGATCTGCTCTATCGCCTCATCCTCAACTACCTTTGCGTAGCATATAGCTGTGCATTTCTTTCCTTTAATCTCAAACATTTTTCTTCTCCTATTCGAGTGAGAGAAGTGCCTGGTTTCTCTCACTCATATAAAATTATTAAAAAACCGCCTGTATTCCGGAATCTCCAGATACAGACGGTTTTGAAAGCATTTTTATGCGCAAATACGCCTACTTTCGCCTGTATCTAAACCTGTTACTATCCCAATTTGATTCTTTATATTCTTTGCCTGCTATATCTGTCTGATCAAGATTCAAGCTCTGAAGGCATGAGAAATCAAACCTGTCCTGTGCAGGTCGTTCAATCGAATTCATTCTGTTTATTGAAACATAACTTCTCATTTGCTTTTTCTTCCCTGTTCCAATAAAAATAAGGTTTTTCCATCCTTCTCGCCATCAAAGTATTTATCCAGAACCTTCTGAAATACTTCTTCCTCCGGCGCAGCCAGCTCCGCGTACGCTGTATCAAACATCTTCTCATGTTCAGTTACAAAGCGCTGAAGATCAAATATATCTCTATCCATTAGCTACCCCTCCCGCACAACCAGTTCATTCAGCCAGGTGACGTCCTTACCTCTTCTTACGTCGACAGACACCCACTCATCAATTATCTTAACACCGGAAATATCTTTCAATATCTCACCGAAGAGCTCCTCGTTCAGATCAACAAAATATCTTCCGTCGCGCAGGCCGCTGAAGTCACCGTATTTGAAGGAAATATACATTACTCCGCCGGGCTTCAGAGCATCTCTCATCCTGCCGAGCATCTCCGGGATTCTCTCCTTCTCAACGTGAAGAATAGACGCGCAGGCCCAGATGCCATCGTATTTTCCATCACCCTCCAGCCTGAAGAAGTCCATGCATTTTACATCAATGCCGGCATACTTTGACGCACGCTCGCACATTTCCGACGAACCGTCAATCGCATCAACCCTGTATCCTCGGTCAACAAAAGCCTTCGAGTCTCTCCCCGAACCACATCCAAGATCAAGGATGCGCGCGCCTTCCGGCAGATGCTTCAGAAACCTCTCCCTAAGGTATTCAACATCCGCAATGATCGTCGACTCATAAAACTCATCCGCGAATTCTTTATAATAATCAAGCGTATATTTTGCATTTTCCATATAGTTCCTGCCTAATTAAAATGTGAACCATAGCCGTTCTTCACTTAACCCTGTATCGTTTCACCGATCACTTCCGCCAGTCTCCTGTGCCCTTCCGGCGACAAATGAAGCGAATCCAGTTCCGACGGTTTTATATATTCCGCTGCATTGACATAGGTGCATCCGTTTCGCTCCGCAACAAGTTTAAAATACTCCGCCAGCCCTCTTGAACGCTCTATCGCGCCTTCATCAAAGCTTCCGTAGAAAGGTGATGACGCGATTCCTTCGCCGATCTCCGGCGGAGAGACAAGGATGATCCACGGAACAAAGCCCTGCTTATTCTTCGTAAAATCAATCACATCTCTGACAAGAGTCTCCGCACCCTCAGCTATATCCCGGGGCTCAGCGTGAAATACAGTCTTAAGATCATTACTCCCAAGCATCATCACAAATATATCAACCGGTTTATGTGAATTGAGACATGGTCTCAGATAATCGAGGCCGTTCTTCCAGCCCTCGAGAGGATCATCGAAGACCGTAGTCCTCCCATTGCAGCCCTCCTCGATCACTCTGTATTCGCCGCCCAGATGCTTCCGAAGCCGGCTTGTCCACCTGACACCTTCAGGGTATCTCATTCCACTTGAAGGATCATAACCATATGTATTTGAATCACCGTAGCATAATACTGTTTTCATTTGAAGTTCCTCATCAGCTTATACAAAGCCCTTTCTCTTCTTAGCTCTCTCAATCAGATCAGCCGCCTTATTCATGGCCGATTTCAGATATTCCTCCTGTATATCCCCGCCAGCACAGCCCCCGATATGTTATGCCATACGGAGAAGATTGCGCCGGGAACCGTTGCCATGGCCATATCCGGAAATGCACTCGACGCCAGCGAAGTCGCGAGCCCGGAATTCTGCATTCCTATCTCTATTGAGATTGCTTTCTTTCTGGACATATCCATCCTGAACAGCATTCCGATCAGATATCCGCACAGGTAGCCCAGCAGGTTATGGATGATCACGATCACGAGTATTACCAGCCCTGCATTCAATATTTTCTCGCTGTTGTGCGATACGACAGCCGCAACGATGAGGCATATTGCGGTCACCGATACGGTCGGCATGGCGTCCATGATCTTCTCGGTGTATTTTCCGAAGAGCTTGTTGATCAGGAGTCCCAGTGCGATAGGTATCAGTACGACCTCTATTATCGATATGAACATCGACTTTACATCCACGCTTACAGAGGTTTTCAGGTACAAATACGTCAGCGCAGGCGTAAGTAATGGTGCAAGTAGTGTATTTATGCTTGTCATTCCCACGGAGAGAGCTGTGTCGCCCTTCGACAGGTACGTGATGACGTTGCTTGATGTTCCTCCCGGACACGTTCCCACAAGAACCACTCCGACGAGAAGCTCATCGCTCAGTCCAAATGCCTTGCCGAGCAGATACGCGAGTACCGGCATCACCGCAAACTGTGCGACGCATCCGACTATTACATCCCGCGGATTTGAGAAAACCACCGCAAAATCAGATAATTTCATCGTCAGTCCCATTCCGAACATAACGACCATCAGGAGATAATTGATCCAATCCGTTTCTATCCACAGGCATGTTTTCGGCAGGAAGAGCGCCAGAGCTGCGATGAGCAGCACTATCCATGCCATGTATTTTCCGATAAAACTGCTTACTTTTTTCATTTTATCTTATTCCCCCACATTTACCTTTATCATTCCGGCCTCGCCCTCATACTGCACGCGGTTCATAAAAATCTGATTACTGATCTCCCACAGCATGTATGATCTCCGGAAGCAGCTGCTTCTTACGGCTCATTACACGCGGCATGTCGTAAATATTTTTAGCAACCGGAGAGTACGGAAGATGTCTGTTACCGCGATGCTCCGTACAGAGAAGCGCGCTGTGCTCATGGATGACATCCGTGAGCATCAGTACAGCCCAGTCCAGTCCCTTCATTGATTTTATCTCATTAAGCGCTTCGAGATATCTGTCTGAGTAATCCCTCAGGTCGTTCAGTGTCGTAACCTCGCACTGGCCGATGCCTATCTTCACGCCATTTTCCGAATAAGCCTTGAAATCCGCAGATATTTCAGCCTGAGGATCCTTATCCTTAAGGCCTCCGACTCTCGAGAACATGGACATGCCGTATTCTTCCACGTCAACCTTCGCGATCGATGCGAGAATATGCGCTGCCACGACATCATCTCCGGTCGTTGTCGGACTCTTCAGGATAAGTGTATCCGACAGTATTCCCGTAAGCAGAACCTTCGCCATGACGCTGTCCGGCGTCCTGTTATTTCTGATATACTGCTGATATACGATCGTACATGTGCTTCCGAGCGGCTCCGCGCAGATAAATATCGGCTGTTTGGTCTTGATTGCATCCAGCCTGTGATGGTCCAGTATTCCGACTATATTTGCCGTTTCTATTCCTCTGATGCTCTGACCCGGCTCATTATGATCAACGAGTATCACATTGTATTCCGGAAATTTAAGGAAGCAGCGCCTTGTTATAAATCCGACGTATTTGTCTTCCTCATATACCGCAAGTCCTCTTCCGTCGGATTTCTGCAGTATCGCTCTTGCCTCGTCGAAAAGTTCCTCCGACGATACTCTCTCCTTCTGAACCGACATAATCTCCTTAACCTTCGGGATTGCAGTGATCTTACTGCTCTTAGAGAGCTCTCTCATGGTCCAGTTGGTGATATCATCCACCGTCAGAAGGCCGTAAAATTCCCCATTATCATAAACCGGTATAGCACTAGGATTGTTCTTCTCATATATCGCAGCCACAGCCGTCAGAGAGTCATCTGCATCGATCCTGTGCTCGTCAGTCAGCATGACATCCTTAACCTTCGGATATACGTCACGCATATAAACAGGGATCTCGATCTCCAGCTGTTCGAGGATATTTCTCACACTTTCCGACAGATGCCCGCACCTGACCGGAATATATGTATTTTCCGCATCCTGCATGTTCATAAGTCCGGCATATCCGTATGCGCTACACACGCTGTCAAGATCCGGATTCCTGTGTCCGGTCACATATACTGTCCCCATGTGTTAACTCCTTTCTTATATCAAGCGAAACCCACCGGTCTCCTTTTCGAAAATACAAAGTATTACAATTCGCATCATGTACCATAATATACAATATAACCATCCGCATCATGTGGCATGGTACGCAACCTAATAATAGCATACTTTGGCTGCAAATGTCTCTATATCTTTGAAAGTATATCAAAACGGCGGTCAAATATCATTTTGATATGGGGTGCTGATGCCCTGTGGGTTGCTACGTGCCAGTGGCACGTGTTCAGCAACGACCGAGTCGACAGACGAGACTGTCGAACCTATATCTCTTCGTTCGTAGCGAAGTGTTCTATCCGTTAGACTAATGATCCTCAACTGCGTTGATACGCCGTCTTTTGACGGCTCCGATCCCTCGACTTCGTCTCGGTGTCGGATATTCGCCAAATATCCACATTGAAGCGTAAACGCTTCATGCGGTTACTTGGCTCATTATCAACGCAAAAAAACCGCCTGTTTCCGGAATATCCAGATACAGACGGTTTTGAAAGCATTTTTATGCGCAAATACGCCTACTTTCGCCTGTATCTAAACCTATTCTT
>CAMNMC010000093.1 GCA_946544235.1 uncultured Lachnospiraceae bacterium
AAGTCTTGGTTCTGCTTTGCAGAACGCATCTGTCCTGCGGACAGACTCACGGTCCTTCGGACCGTTACTATACTCGCTTCGCTCGGATCACGGGACCCTCATCCACTTCGTGGATGCAATCCCGTGGCTTGTTTGTTGATCATTTGTTGCACCTGGCATGATACTATAGAGCAAGAAAGCAGATCTTCTTTAAGGAGGACCTGAAATACCCTACAAGGCTTAATCAGAGAAATGAAGCAACCTATCAGCTGCTCAGAAAGGAAACCTTTGGTTTTGCGGCTGAACTTGAGATGGGCCTTGAAAGCATGGTTGATTCAGTTCCTTCAGCAAATGGAAAGAATCTGAACGAGAAGTCTCTCAACGGAATGCAGGAGTCGCTCGAAAGATTTAATGCGAGCCATGAGAAGGAACTTAATAATGCATTAAATGTTATTGCTCATAATGATAATTCATTTGTAAACGAACTGGCCATCAACAAGAACGGAAAGCCACTTTCAGAAGCCGGTGAGGAGGAGATTAATGAGGCTGCTGCAGCGTTTGATAAGCTTTACGGATCTGTAACCAAGGTGGCCCTGAAGTATTATCATGCAAGAGGTGGTGCGAGCGTAATAACTCAGATGACCATTAATGGTGAGAAGGTTACAGACATAAAGGTTGGAGTTGTTAAGAAGGCAGCTGCAAATCAGGTTTCTCCTGTTAATAATCCTAAAGATAATGAGATAATTGAGAATAATATTATAGAAAATAAGATCAATTCTTACGGTAACCTCAGCTTAAATGAGATCAAGACCAAGGCTGCTGAAACCAGAGAAGAGTTTAAGAATACAGAAGTATTTAGGAATGGATGGCAGAAGCCTCAGTTTGAATATATGCTCAAGGTTGCAGAGGCTCAGCGTAAGATCCAGAAGAAGATGAAGAAGGTTAATAAGACTGCTGTAAAAAAAGCATAAGAGAAGAAGGTATATAAAATAAATGAGGAGCACATGCCGGTTAAAGCATGTGCTCCTTTCTTTCGCACTTTATGGCGCAACTCTATATTACTGTGGTGGGTACTGACCGTTTGTGTTTCCGCCATATGGTGGATTCTGATTATAGCCTGCGCCACCTGCCGGAGGAGCCTGGTTGTATGAACCGCCTGCCGGAGGAGTCTGTCCGCCATTGTTACCGTCGTATTTACCCTTAAGATCATCCATTCCTGCGCTTCCGAAGGTTTCGAGCGGCTGTGAAAGAATCTGCTCAAGATGCTCGGCTTCTTCCTTCTCTGCCTGCTTCTTCTTCTGCCACCATCTGAATACGATGTAGAGGATTATTACTACTGCAAGTGCAATGATGAGTACGATCATTACAGTGAACCAAGGACTCTTGCCCATGATATGTTTTGCGGCATCTTCAAGTGCTTCGCCAAAACGATTTGCTAAATTGCCATCATCCCAACGTGAATTGATGCATCCATAGATAACATCCATAGCGTCATCATCGATAGTTTCACGGATATTGTGGCCTCCGGCTACCCAATAATCATCTTCAGAAGCAACATATACAAAGAGAAGATTACCTTCCGAATCGAAGAAATTCTCATAGCAAGTATTTGTATATTGCTGCATTACACTGTCGGCATTTCCGCTTTCAGGAACAGTTTCAATGATGTAAAGGAACGGATAAACGCCGGTCTTTTTATAGAACTTCTCAAAGCCATCAATAAGGTCGTCTCTGTTAGTCTTATCAATAAACTTCTCTGAACCTATGCTGTCATCAAGGAAATAACCCTTACTTGAGTCTACACTTCCATTGTATTTGTCGTGATTCAAATATGAGCTGGTCTTGCTTGAGTTTGAACTGCTACTGCTGTCATAGGTTGAATTGTTATTCTTTACAAAAGAAGAAATGATCATGAAAATGATAAGAATAACGATGACCGAGAAGCATCCGCATCCACCGCTTCCGCTTCTTATAGGAGCACCACCGCCTCTATAATATCCGCCTCTGTTATATCCGTATCCGCCGTAGCCCGGTCCATAGGAACCACCTCTTCTGTAGCCGGTATTTGGCCTGTTATGATAGCTGCTTCCGCTGCTGTAGCTGCTGCCTGCACGACGATAGCTTCCTGAACTGCTTGAATGTGAGCGACCGCTGCTGCCGAAAGAACGGCTTGATGAACGCATTCCTCCGCCCATTGAACGACCGCCGCCTGATGAACGACTTCCGCCGCCTCCTGCTGAACGTGCCATACTTTTATCCTCCTTTATCTGTAATCCCTGATTTACAAATGGAATTTCACTATCCTTGTTAATATTACAATGAAAAACTTAAATAGTAAAGATAATAAAACTTGCTTTTTGAAAATTTTGTAAGGTTTAGTTTGCAGGATTCGGGATTTAATTATATAATCATGTATGGTGCGAGAGGGAGTACCTCTTTCGTCTGAGATATGAGATTATAAATGAGGCATACGATATATGAGAATAGGAATGGGTTATGATGTTCATAGACTGGTAGAGGGCAGGCCTCTTATACTGGGCGGAGTTAATATACCCTACGATAAGGGGCTGCTTGGTCACTCTGATGCGGACTGTCTGGTGCATGCGATAATGGATGCACTTCTGGGAGCAGCTGCAAAGGGTGATATCGGAAAGCATTTTCCGGATACCGATGAAAAATACAAGGGCGCTGACAGCATAATGCTTCTTAAGGAAGTGAAGAGAATCATTGAAGAGGATGGATACATCATCGGAAATATCGATGCGACCATCATCGCACAGAAGCCTAAGATGTCGCCGCATATCCCTGAGATGAGGAGGATAATTGCTGACGCGCTTGTGATAGAAGAGGATCGTGTGAACATCAAAGCTACCACAGAGGAGGGGCTTGGTTTCACCGGCGAGGGACTCGGAATTTCCTGCCAGGCGATCTGTCTTCTGGAAACGGTTGATAACTATGCATACAGAGATATGGCCATGGATGAGTTTTCTGCAGAGGGAACGGGCTGTGGCTGCACATCATGTCCTGTCGGCAAAAAATAAAAGAGAATATAAAAGGATGCCTGAAGGGGCATCGCAGATCAATGAAATAATTACGGAGGATAATTAGTAATGGACAAATACAACGAGAGACTTGTTTACGGAAAAACAGAACCGAAAACATATTTTAAACTGTTTTTGGTATCACTGCTGATGATGGCGTCATTTTTTGCGATGCTCACTATTTCATCGTTTTTCCTTTTTATAGCAGTATTATCAATATTTCTCCTGTTCAGGGTGCTTGACTGGACACGTCTGGAATATGAATACACGCTTACAAACGGCGATATTCAGATAGCTAAGATAGCTGCTGCCAAGAAAAGAAAAGAGGTTATGACGATAAATCTTTCTGATATGAAGAGCCTTGAGAACAAGTCAAGCGGAAAGGTTCAGAATGACCTCAGAAGAACAGGTAACTTTGAGATCTTTGATTTTACCGAGCAGGTTAAGGGTGCAGAGTATTATGCACTCTATGTTAAGACAACCAAGAATGATCGTATAGTGATCCTTGATCTTGATGAGAATTCTCTTGAGCATATGAAGCTTTTTATGAAGTCCAAGTTCAATGCAAAGATCATTCCTGATAAGAAGACTGAGCTAAACGGAGAGACTGAGTAATAAAATGAATTGACAGCGGACAGACGGAAGATAATATCCGTTGTTCCATGAAAAAAACCGGACACAATCTGTCCGGTTTTAAAAATATCCTTAAATCAGTTATCAAGTGGAATCATCTGAAGACCTTTGAAGAGCTTCGTATAAATACTCTTCTCATCCTTGTAAAGGAAGGTACCGCGAGCTCCGTCTCTGACAATATAGGCGTATTTGTTCTTCTGAACGTTTGCGTATAATACTTCTTCAACATTAAGCTCTTTGGCTTTGACCTTCGCGGTATATACGTTCAGTGGTTCCATCTTATATTTTTTAACTGCCTGTTCAACCGTCATTTTCAAAACCTCCCTCTATAGCTATATCCTACACTTCACTTATGTTAAGTATATTGTAAAATATCCACAAAGTCAACTGTTAAAAATATACAATTTAAATATTTTCAGGGCTTGAAGGCCCATAACAGGGTTGTGCAAAATGATGAAAAACATACAGGCTGAGAGGGTATCTATCGGTAATGAAAGATAAAAAACTTGAGATTCGTACAGGAGGTATCAATGCATGAATAAGAATTATTATCAGATCTTTTGTGATCAGTTGAATGAAGTTGATAAGAATGATAAAAAACCAACCCTGCTTCTACATGCCTGCTGTGCTCCGTGCAGCTCTCATGTTCTGTGGGTGCTTGCAGGGCATTTTGATATTACGGTGTATTTTTATAATCCCAATATTGACGATAAGGAAGAGTATGAAAAAAGGTTTGCGGAGCTGAGAAGGTTTATCAGCGAGGCATCCTTTTCGGTCGGCGTTAAGGCGGTTGATCCGGGGTATGGACCGGAGGACTTTTTCAGGATGGCTGAAGGGAGAGAAAAACTTCCAGAGGGCGGTGCGAGGTGCTATGACTGTTACTCGCTGCGCATGAGAAATTCTGCTGAATATGCGCGTGATCATGGCTTTGATTACTTTACAACGACTCTTTCTATAAGTCCGTATAAGAGGTCGGACTGGATCAATGAGATCGGAATGAGCCTCGAGAGGGAGATGTCAGAGGAAGGCACTTCACCGGTATTTCTCTTTAGTGATTTTAAAAAGAAAAACGGATATAAACATTCGATAGAATTATCAAAGGAATACTCTCTTTACAGACAGGATTACTGCGGCTGCAGGTTCTCTAAGGTAGAGAGGCAGAATAGGATCTGAAGCATTTTGACGAATTTTGAAAGGTTTTTTTGGGTTGATAACACTGCTCCTGTTAGTGTATAATATTAGCGCAGATTTATTTTGCTTATTTCAAGGAGGGGAAAACGGATGTTTTGTACTAAATGCGGATATAAGATTTCTAACGGCATAACGGTTTGTCCAAAATGCGGAAATATCATTCAGCAGACCGGCGGACAGGATTCTTTCAGAAGCGTTGATGATAAGAAATTTGACAGAAGTGATTATATAAATAAATATGGTGATATACCTGACATGGACGGAGTCGGCGTTGATCTGGACGACGACAGGATGGGTGAAACGATAGAGCTTCGTTTTGATGCCAATAATGTCAGAAAATCATCTGTTGATCTGGATGTAACATCAGTTATAAGGGCTGAGGATGCTCCGAGGGCTGAGGAGATCAATGCTGTAGCGCAGAGCGCTGTGCAGGGTCAGCAGAATGCTTCTTCTCAGGGCGCAGGCAGTGTTCAGGATAAAACGGCTCAGGGTATACCGACATCACCTGCACAGGGTGCCGGTCAGTATACAGGTGCTCCGATATCCTCACATAACATTCCGGGTGCTCCGGCACAGCCACCTGTTCAAGGTGCTAACCCGAGTGCATATAACACTAATCCTCTTAAGCAGGAGATAAAATATGGTGAGTCTCTTAAGCAGAGTGAAGCAAATAAGAAGGCCTGGACTATAGCCGGTGTTTTTGCTTTCCTGGCGCTTGCGGCAGTCATAATCGTTTCTGTTATTATCAATAACGATAAGTCTTCAGGCAAGAAGAATGATATTGAAGCAAAGGCATGGGGAGAGGGCTTTACAGAGAAGCATATCCTTAAGCATGTTGATGCCGTTGCTGCCACACTGAGCAGTCCGGGAAAGGGTGAATACTGGCATTGTGATTACTGCGGCAAGGATTTCTCTGATATGGCAGGAGAGAAAGAGATAGATTCGGAAACTCTTACGACTTATATTTTCGATAAGAGCCTGAAGGGTATTCAGGAATATGACGGAAAGCTTTACTATGTTAAGGATGGTTTAGTTGACGCAGGCTTTAATGGTACCGAGAAATATGGTGATGACGTTTACAGCTTCAAGGCCGGCGTTCAGGATGTTTCTGTTAATGGTATAGTTAAGGTTGACGGCGTTCTCACCTACTTTAAGGACGGCAAGGCTGACAGCAGCTTCAAGGGCTATGTGAAATATGAAAATGACTGGTATTATCTGAAAAATGGTGTGGTTGATGAGACTCGTACCGATATCATTAAGGGAACGGTCGAGGGCGAAGAAGCATCATGGTATATCGTAAATGGCAAGGTTACCATTACCGATACTGTTGCAAAGAACAGTAAGGGCTGGTGGTATATCAAAGACGGCAAGGTTAAAAAAGTTGACGCGATCGGCCAGAATGATCAGGGGAAATGGTACTGCAAGAAGGGTAAGGTTGATTTTGACTTTAGCGGTACTGTTGAGTTTGACGGTATTGCCTATGAGATAAAAGAAGGTAAGGTCGTAAAAGAAAGCAAAGCAGAAGCTGCTTCAGATAAAAATGAATGACGAGGAGTTTAAAATGAGCAAAGAAGAAATCAAAGACAAGAGTAAAGAACGCAAGGATACAGCAAAGAAGGCTGAATCCAAGACGAATGATAATACTTCAAAACAGTCGGACAAAAAAGGCGGTTCGAGCAATAAGCTTATGGTAGAGATCATAGCTTGTGTTGTTGCCGTAGCAGCCATCGTCGTTGCGATGATCTTTGTTCTTAAGGGCAAGGAGAAGAAATATGATCTGACTCACCTTGAGACAAAAGAGCCTACTGTTTTTGATGCAGGTAATGTAGAGTGCTGGTATGATGTAACAAAGAACAGTTATTATTCCGATAAGAAGGGAAAGAATCAGATTTCGCCTGAATCGGTATTCCTGTATGTTTTTGATTACAATATAACCGGAGTAGTAAAATATGATCAGGATGGTATTGTCTATTATGTCAAAGGCGGAACGGTTGATAAGACTTATACCGGCTTTGCAAAGGATGAGAATAAAGACTGGTATTATTTCACAAAGGGCGTAAATGATGCATCTCTTAATGATGTTATCAAGGGAAGTGTTTACGGTGAAGACGCATGGTGGTGCGTTAAGGGCGGAAAGGTTGCCTTCATAGATACCGTTGCAGAGAACTCAAACGGCTGGTGGAATATTGTTAAGGGTAAGGTTGTATTTGAGGATACTATTGCAACAGATGAAAACGGAAGCTGGTATTGCAAAGGCGGTAAGGTTGATTTTGGTTATACCGGTGAGTTTGCATTCGAGAAGAAGATATATGACATTAAGGGCGGAAAGGTCATGAGTGTCAAGGACGACCCTAAGTATGAGGGTAAGGTCGAGTATTACGTTGACAAGAGTGAATCAAAGGACGTCGTTACCAGCGAAAATGAAAAGACTTTGATCAAGGGCTTCAAGAGCTTTGAAAGCGCAACAGGTGTACGTCCGTATTTATACATTATCGAGTCACTTCCAAGCGATACACTGGATGATTATCTTGAGGAGCTTGCCGGCGAAGTGTTCGGATCGAATGATGGTATCATCATAGTATATGTTGATTTTGAGGATATGTTCTGGATCTACACACCGGAAGGCAGCAGCATCGGTCTCAAGGATAAGACCAAGATTACCGAGGCCATCCGTAAGAATCAGGATGAAAGCGACAGAGCAGCTCGTTTCGGTAATGCGCTTAAGTCAGTTGGAAAGAAGCTTTCAGTAGCTACGGAGAAGAGTTCCGAGGAAGCAACAGAGGCAACAACAGAAGAATAGTTGATTGTATTTATGAATTAGGAGAACCGCATGATCAAAGCAGAAAATCTTTCAATGATATATGGAAAGGATTTCAAGGCGGTTGATGATCTTTCCTTTGAAATAAAACCCGGTGAGATAGTTGGATTTGCCGGCCCTAACGGAGCCGGCAAGACAACTGTTATCAAGATGCTCACCGGTATCCTTAGGCCTGCCTCAGGCAAGGCTGTCATAAATGGCTATGATATAGTTCAGGAGTCGATCAAGGCTAAGGAAAACTTTGCATATGTTGCAGATAATCCGGATATACTTCTTCAGCTTTCCGGTATCGAGTATATCAATTTTATAGCCAATCTTTACAGAGTTCCCATAGAAGACAGAAAAAAAAGAATAAATGAGCTTGCAGAGCGCTTCGGCATGACAGAGTCGCTGGGGCTTCCGATGAAGGAGTATTCACACGGAATGCGTCAGAAGACTATGATTATTGCTGCGCTTATTCATAATCCGCCGGCATGGATTCTTGATGAACCGATGACAGGTCTGGATCCTGCTGCGGCCTATGAACTTAAGAAGATGATGAAGGAGCATGCCGAGAAGGGAAACGCTGTCCTTTTTTCTACTCATGTTCTTGAGGTTGCGGAAAAGCTCTGTGACAGGATCATGATCATCAGTCACGGAAAGAATCTGTATCAGGGAACAATTGAGGGCTTGTCAGGACAGTATCCGGGTATGGATCTGGAAGAAATATTTATCAGGATGACCGGCGGAAATACGGGTCTGGATGATAAGAATGACAGTAACAGTAATAAAGAGGATGGAAGACAGTAATGGAGGGCCGTTATGAACAGTGTTGGTGTAGGCTCTCTCGTAAGAGTCCTCAGTAAAAATTCGGAAATGCAGCTTCCGAAAAAGAAGAGCTACAGAGTGCTGGCAGGTGTGGCAGTATCTCTTATAATGATACCCTGCGCACTGGTTGTGGGATATATAAGCTTTATCATGACGGAAGCACTTATAGAAGCTGATAATCCGGGAGGCGGAATGCTTTTTGAGATGCAGATACTCTCTGCATTTTCAATGATATTCGGTATCCTGGTGATCTTCAGCGTTCTTTTTTTCTCTTCGGACAGGGAACATCTGGTAACCCTTCCTATACCGAGTCACCATCTGATGCTCGGTAAGTTTTTATATGCATATATCGCAGAAAGTATCATGGAATTCCTTGTACTGGTTGCAGTTTTTGGCGGATATCTGGTGGCAATCGCTAAAAATCTGGGGCTTGCAAAGGCACTCAATCCTGTCTCGCTTATCGCATCGATTTCCGGTATCTTTCTGATACCGCTGGTACCGATGATCTATTCTGCAATATTCAGTCTGATCCTTATGGCTGCGCTCAGCAGGATCAAGAGTGTTAAGCTTTTTTACAGAACATCAACTCTGTTTCTGCTGCTTTTTGCTGCACTCTTCGTTTATTCCCTTCGAAGCATGGGCGAAGTAAATATGGAAAACTATGTGGAATCACTTGGCGGTGGGGAGAATCTATTTCTTGAAACGCTGAATGTGATATTTTTCCCTGTACCATGGCTTGGTGAGGCTGTAAGCAGAGGAAATATACTGTATTTTCTGTTATACCTGATTGGAAATGCAGGGCTTCTCGCGATTCTGTATTTCCTGGGCAAGGCTCTGTATCAGAAGGGCTTATATACTGCAGCGGGACTCGGAACGGTAAAAAAGCAGAGAGTTAAGGACAGAGACATTGTAATGTCGTCACCGTTTGTTTCCTGCCTGAAAAAAGAACTGAGAGTAATACTGAGAACAAAGGCCTTCTCGGCAAATACTGCCTTCATCAATCTGATATGGCCGGTCGGGACCTTCCTGCTGTTTCATTTTACAGGTGATAAGGGTGCTCTTAAATCCTTTATCAGAATGTATGATCTGGGCAAGGAACGCGCGGACATGATACTTCTGATGGTTATCGTATCGGTTGCCTTCATCGCAACGGCTCTTAATTCAGTTGCATCAACCTCATTTACCAGAGAGGGACAGCATCTGGATCTGATCAAATTCATTCCGGTTCCGTATAGAACACAGATGCTTGCCAAGGCTGCGGTAAGCTTCATATTTACATATCCGGCGCTTATAGCGACAGATATAATTATATGTATATATGTTCATGTTCCGGTAATAACAGGGATACTGTTCGCGTTACTTATGCTGGCGGCACATGTGATATCGATAATAGTCGGCATGAGCCTTGACAGTTCGTCGCCATATATTGAATGGGATGATGAATACAGTGCTCTTCGTGGTAATCTGAATGTGTTCTTTAATATGGCTATTATGATGGTGCTCTCACTGATCGTGGTTCTTTTGGGACTATTAATCTACGAGCTTCTGCTGTTGCCGGTGATGGTATTCTATATTGCACTGAGTCTGATACTCTTTGGAGCTGCAGTGAGGATGGTAAAGGTCTGGCCGGATCTGATAATTGACAACATGAAAAATCTCGGACAATAAAAATGAATAGCACGATATGATGACATTGATCATGTAACAACAATAATACCGGGAATGATACGTTATCATGTAATCGTTTATATGACAAAAAGAGAACACCTCATCAATTGTATTATGAGTACAACGGAAGAGGTGTTCTCTTGATTTGCGTATATGACAGATACGATGGTCGTCAGACTGTTATTGTGATAAATATACGTATTATATAAATTACAGAAGTGACTTCAGCTCATCGATGGAGAAGGTATAGTCCGTATTGCAGAATTCACAGTGCAGATTCACCGGCTGTCCATCATTTATCATGGACTGGAGCTCCTTCTTACCGACACTTATCAGAGCCTTCTTTACGCGTTCACGACTGCAGTTGCAGCTGTATGCAGCAGGGATTGCCTCATCAACTGTTACACCATCGCTGATTATTGAGTTTACCATGGATGCGAGCTTCTCGATGATGATAGTATCATCAGGTGTAAGGTCTAAACCTGTGCCGTTAACTATGCTGGCTGCAACACTGTTATTAATGCCTTTATTCTGTGCGTTCCGAACATTACTGTCTGAGGCAGCATTACCTGCATGGCTGCCACCGGTTTTGTCTGTACCATCATATGCCTGATTCAGAAATCTTATATTGCCGGATGCACCGTGAGTATCGGCAGTATTTCCGCTGAGATAATCGGTAACGGATGAGAAGGAAGCGAGGCCTTTCTCAATCTTTGTGATAGTGTCATCGGATGCAAAAGGCATCAGCTGGATTATGAAGCCGCCGGCTTCTGCTACGGTATTGTCGGCATTCATAAGGACTCCGAGACCGACTGAGGTCGGAATCTGTTCGCTGGTTGCAAAGTAGTATGTAAGATCCTCAGCAATCTCACCGGTTACAAGATTGGTCTGTCCGATATATGGTTCCTTAAGACCAGCATCTCTTATTACGCGAAGAAATCCGTCACCGATGGCATCGCCAACGTTAAGATGTCCTTCGAGATTAGGTGGGAGGTCAACAACAGGAGTATTGATCAGACCCTTGACATTTCCTTTGCTGTCGGCTGTGACCGTCAGCTTCCTGGCCGGTCCGTTTCCTTCAATGATGAGAGTGAGCATATCTGATTCGTTTTTAGCCATAGTACCCATCATGGCGCCTGCCGTAAGGAGACGTCCGAGAGCAGCAGTGCATATCGGGCTGGTATTATGGATCGTTCTTGACTTTTCAACAAGTTCTTTTGTATATGCGGCGAAAAATCTTACCTCGTTATTGGCAGATCTGCCTTTTATGATAATATCTGACATTTTTCTATCTCCGTTTGTTGTTTGTATAATGATAATACCGTTTGTGATTATTGTTTTATAATGAATGGTCTCGATGTGTTTATTTCCAGCATTCCTGCGCGATAACATAAATACGGTCTGACTCATCGTCCGGTGCATCCTCCGTAAAGGCGTGATATGCAGTGATGAATCGCATTCCCGACCGTTCTATAAGGCTTTTAATGGTATCCAAAGTGTATGCTCTCTGCAGATGCAGCTCATTATGTCTGCGGTAGAGCTCGTTGTCACTGTCTTCCGGGATGAAGAGTGAAAGCGATAATTCATTTATGCAGGTATCCTCGTCAAAATAGTTATCCCAGATAAAGCAGATATCATCTCTGTCTTCAGCTATGGTTGATTCGCCAACCGTATCTCTGTAGTAGTGCAGAGTATTGAAGTCAAAGATAAATACACCCTTCGGATCAAGGTAATTATTGACCAGCCTGAAAACAGTCAGAAGATCTTCCTCATCGGTTATGTAATTGACAGAGTCGCATAAGCTAACAACCGCTCTGACAGTTCCGTAAAGCTCGAATTCACGCATATCCTGACACAGATAGAGTGAAGAACTGCCTGAAGCTTCTTTCTTCTCCCTGGCAATGTCCAGCATTTCGGCTGAATTGTCTATACCTATCATGTCGTAGCCTTCGGCGGCAAGACGCTCGGTGATACTTCCGGTTCCGCAGCCGAGCTCGGCAACAAGACCGGTATCTATATCGTATTTTCTGAGAAGCTTTGTCAGATAAGCTGTCCATTCGTCATAGGGAATGTTATCCATGAGGCGGTCATAAACTGCTGCAAAGCTTGAATACATATCTTCCAAGAGTGAGCCCTCCTGTCAAAGTTAATGATCGATACAGCTTTAGAGCCATACCTTCAGCCGGGTATGCAGTCCATATACACAATACGTATGATCAGCCCGGCTGCATGGCATAGTATAACATAAGAAAGACTGATATAACAACAATTAAAAATGGCTGTTTCGGGACAGAAACAGCGGCCGGTCCGGGGGGATATTTCCTTGAAAAAAACCTCTGAAAATGGTATTCTGAAAGAGGGTATATGTTGTGTTATCAGAGAGGCAGGGGATTGTATGCTGGATTATTCTTTCAGTCTCGGAGTAGCAGTATCAACGCTGCTGATCTGTGCTGTCAATCTCATATATACTTTTATTCAGGGGCGTACGGATAAGGTTCAGAATAAGATCTTTATCACGATACTCTGTATTCTTACGGTCAATGCCATGACCGGCATGATTTCAGGAATCTATGGTTCAAATCCGGTACTCAACGAATATACTCCGCATGTTTTCAAGATAAGCAGATATGCGTATTTTGTGACGCATACAGCCTTATGTCCGATGTTCTTTTATTATATTTCCAATGTCAGTTTCGTTTCCACACATCTTGTAAGCACTAAGGTGAGGCTTCTTTCGATTCCGTTTTTGCTGACGGAAATACTGGCGCTTACAAATCCTCTGACAAATATGGTATGGACCGTTGATGAGGATTATGCATTTCACCGCGAATGGGGCGAGATAGCCATATATATTGCAGCTCTGTTCTATTATGTTCTGAGCTTTATGATACTTACCAGCTCCTGGAAGGTGCTTTCTGTCAAGAGAAGAAATGCGCTTGTTTTCTTCTTTGTTCTTGTAGCTGTGGGTGTCATCATACAGCTTGTTGAGAAGAGCATAAAGGTTGAGGTTCTTGCGGAAGCGGTCGGCTTTACCGGTGTTATGATGTCTGTTGAGAACGAAGATGATCGTATTGATTTCGGAATGGGCTTCTATAACAGAGCGGCTCTCAATCTGGATATAGGGAGCAGCCTTAAACATAACAGAAGGCTTGGTATCATAGTCATAAGGATAAATAATTATGAAATTATAGACAGACTTGTCGGAAATGGTGAGACCAATGTGATATCGGATATTCTTTCAGATTATCTGCAATCGATAGTGAAACGTTATGATATCTATGTGCCTGGTAAAAACATATTTGTTCTGACATTATATGATAAGCTTCCGGAGCGTGTGGAGCAGATTGCCGATGAGATGGAGAAGCGGTTTGAATACACCTGGGAATACAAGAATTTCAGTATACAGCTTAATACGACCATCATGGTTGCTGACATACCTAAGCAGATCAGAACAACCTCGGAGCTTTTCTATATGCTTGAGAGTCCGATACCTGAGGATAAGGATAAGGGCGTACTTAAAGGCGATGACCTTAATTTCATCATGAGAAGGCGTCTGGTGGAGGATGCTATCTCAAGGGGCTTTGCGGATAAAAGCTATGAGGTTTACTATCAGCCGACACATTATCTTGACGGCAGGCTGCATGGTGCCGAGGCTTTGATACGTATGCATGACAGAGAACTGGGCAATCTCTATCCTGACGAATTTATCCCGGTCGCTGAGCAGACAGGTCTGGTTGATGATATAGATGAGTTTGTTCTGGAAGAGGTATGCCGTTTTATCAAAACAGGCGTTCCGGAAAAATATGGTATAGATAATATAAATGTAAATCTTTCGGTAATCCAATGTATGAGACCGGGGTTTGTGGAAAGTGTAAATCAGATAGTTGAACGATATGGTGTCAGTAAGAAACTGATAAATTTTGAGATAACAGAAACCATAGCGGCCAGTGATTACATGAGACTGAGTGAGATAATCCGTAAGCTGAAGTCTGAAGGATTTTTATTCTCCATGGACGACTACGGTACAGGCTACTCCAATGTCAGCGCTGTATTTTCACTTGATCTGGATGTGGTCAAGATTGATAAAAGTATACTCTGGGGTGCTGAAACAAGTGAACTAGGAATGGCCATACTTGAAAATACGATTAGAATGATACGACAGATGAAAAAGAAGATTCTTGTTGAAGGGGTTGAAACTGCAGAGCAGATCAGTCTTCTGACAAAACTCGGAGTTGATTATCTTCAGGGGTTCTATTTTTCAAGACCTGTTCCTGAGGCGGATTTCATCAAATATCTGTCTGTAAAAAAATCTGAAAAATCGCAGAAAAAGTGATATTATAATCTGATGAGAATAAACCGTCCCGGAGGATACTGCAATGGCCGGAATCAGGAAAGAAAACAGATATAAATATATGACAGAAACACCGGTTCCAAAGCTGATACTTCAGCTGGCCGTTCCGACCATAATAAGCATGATGGTCACGGGAATCTACAATATGGCCGATACCTATTTCGTAGGCCGTATTCCGGTGAATGCGACCGGTGCAACAGCCGCTGTCGGTATGGTATTTCCGCTTATGGCGATCATACAGGCTTTTGGATTTATGTTCGGTCACGGGTCGGGTAACTTTCTGTCCAGAATGCTGGGCGCAGGCAAGAAGAGGGAAGCTGATGAAATGGCTTCCACCGGATTTATGTTTGCGCTCATTTTTGGTGTCGTGATAGCTGTGCTCGGCAATATTTTTATGAGCCCGATCACCAGTTTTCTGTCTTCGGGAGATGTAAGTAAGGATACTCTGGCGATGACCTCGGAGTACGCAAGGATAATCCTTATAGGTGCGCCTTTCATGATGTGTCAGTTTGTTATCAATAATCAGCTCAGATTTCAGGGCAACGCAGTTTATGCGATGGTGGGTCTGATAGCCGGTGCGATAATAAATATGGTACTGGATCCTCTGCTCATCCTTTATTACGACATGGGCGTTACCGGCGCGGCACTTGCCACAGTATTCGGACAGATAACAAGCTTTATTATGCTTCTCATCGGAAGCAGTAAGGGTGAAAATATACATCTCAGGCTTTCGAATGTCAGATTGAATGGTTACTATTTTGTGCAGGTGATAAACGGCGGAATCCCATCTCTTTTCAGACAGGGACTTGCCGCAGCTGCAACGGCACTCCTTAATTCTGCCGCAGGAAAATACGGTGGTGAGGCAGCAATAGCCGGAATGTCGATAGTATCCAGAGTCATGATGCTCATGATGTCAGCACTTATCGGTTTTGGCCAGGGTTATCAGCCGGTCTGTTCCTTCAATTACGGTGCCAAGCTGAAGGGAAGAGTAAAGGAAGGCTTCTGGTTTTCAGTGAAGGTCGGAACGGTAGTGCTTTTTGCACTTGCTGTATTATGCTTCATAAATGCACCTGATGTTGTGAGACTTTTCAGGGACGATCCGGATGTTGTTGCCGTGGGAAAGGAAGCTCTGAGATTTCAGGTTCTGGCACTCCCGATCAATGCCTTCAGTATCATGACCAATATGATGCTGCAGTCTATAGGACGCGGAGTCAAGGCATCCGTGACATCCTCGGCAAGAAACGGAATATGTTTTATTCCTGCGATACTTATACTTCCGCTGTTCATGAAGCTGAAGGGCGTGGAGATAAGCCAGCTGGTGGCTGATGTACTTACTCTTGCGATAACAGTACCTTTTGCAATGTCTGAGCTGAAGAAGATGCGGGATTAGCAGAAGATATAGAATGATATACGGTTTAGTGTAATGAGATATTTATCATGAATAGAACTATAGGAGGTAAGTGTTCTTGAAAATAGAGCATGTCGCAATGTACGTTAATGAGCTGGAGAAGGCACGGGATTTTTTTGTAAAATATCTCGACGGCAGATCAAATGATGGCTATCATAATAAAAATACAGGTTTCAGATCATATTTCATAAGCTTTGATGACGGAGCAAGGCTGGAAATAATGAATAAACCGGAACTTGAGGATCCGGAGAAAACTGCGAAAAGAACAGGCTATATACATATTGCATTTTCTGTCGGAAGCAGAGATGAGGTTGACAGACTGACAGGACTTCTTGCAGCTGACGGATATGAGGTTCTGAGCGGCCCGAGAGTAACGGGTGACGGCTATTATGAAAGCTGCATCGTGGCTATCGAGGGTAACCAGATAGAGATAACGGTTTAGAAGCATATAAAGAGATTTAAGTGGAGTAGATAAGATATGATACAGGATATTTATCCGAGCAGACTTGATAATACATTTTGTAAATATACTTTAACTGATGAAGATATTGCACTTTTCTTCGATGAGAACGGAAGACTGCTGATGCATGATGAGCAGGGCAGGATAGAGTTCATAAAGGGAGAAGAAGCAAAGAATAAAAGGACGATATATCTGTTTTCGCTTGATGAGATAAGATTCTTCCTTGTTATGGATGAGTATGATCATCAAAAGGAAGGATATGAATACAGGACAGTAAGAGAGATTCGCAGTACCTGTACCGGAGCAGAGGTTTTTGCTGTATTTACAGCTTATCATCTGTGGAGATGGTACACCGATAATAAGCACTGCGGAAGATGTGGCAGCCCTCTTGATTTTGATGACAAGGAAAGAGCGCTTAGATGTCATGACTGCGGCAATATTATTTACCCGAGGATCAATCCGGCGGTTATAGTAGGAGTGATAAAGGGTGAAAGCCTTCTGATCACAAGATATCGAACCGGCTTCGCGCAAAACGCCCTTGTTGCAGGCTTTACGGAGATCGGCGAAACGCTTGAGGAGACCGTGGTACGTGAGGTTTTTGAAGAAACTGGTGTCAGAGTAAAGAATATCAGATACTATAAGTCACAGCCGTGGGGAATGGCGCAGGACATTCTGGTCGGCTTTTATTGTGAGGCTGACGGTGAAGGCGAGATACATATGGATGAGAATGAACTGAAATATGCTGAATGGGTTAAAAGAGAGGACATAGTACTTCAGCCAAACAATCTCAGTCTGACAAATGAGATGATGAGTAATTTTAAAAATGGATTATAGTCGTGAAGAAATTGTAATTTGCACGGTCAAAGATTAACCGGCTGTTTATTGAAAAAATATAGAAGGAACAGGTGAAAGAGATATAATACTCTGAGCCTATAGAGGTACAGTAACTTGACTAAGAAAGAGATAAACGAGATAAAATCACTGTTTGATACAATTCAGGACTGCAATATCCTGACACTTGCGGGATGTTATGTAGATGGTGAAAAGAAGAAGGTTAAGACTTTTAATGAGATGTTCTACAACATCCCACAGGAGGAAATGTATAAATATCTGGAGATATTCAGAAGGACACTTTCGGGTACTCCGGGCAAAAATCTCATGGATGCAGCATTTGTCGGCAGGGATGATGCAGACGAGAATACCGGCAATGATAAAGGCAGGGGACTTCTCAGGCTTCTGAAGGATACTGAGCTTAAAGATGAGGCCCTGCTGGAATCCTTTTATGACAAGGTCATCGAAAACTATAATTATGTCGGGAATTATCTGATACTTCTGATATATCAGGCGTACGATGTTCCAGGTGCCACAACTGACGGTATAGAGATGGATGATGCCTCTGAAGAGGTTTATAAATACATCCTCTGCAGTATCTGTCCCATGAAGCTGACCAAGCCGGGACTGGGCTTTGACGATACCGTAGGAGAGATACATACACTGAAGCAGATTTTTGCCGTTGAGTTTCCTGAAAACGGCTTCCTCTTTCCGGAGTTTAATGAGAGAAGCTCTGATGATAATGCTGTGCTGTATTCAAGCAGAAGGACTGACTATATGCAGGATGCGTTCCTGAGCAATGTTCTTGATGTTACGATGACGCTTCCGGCAAAGCAGCAGAAGGAAGGCTTTACTGATCTTGTTTCGGAGGTTCTTGGCGAGGAATCGGATATAGAGACGGTTCTTTCCCTTCAGGAAAACCTCAGGGAAACCATCAGAGACAGGAAGAACGAAGCTGCGGGTGAGACAGTTTTTCTGGACAAAAATACCATGAGAAATGTATTTGAGAAGAGCGGCGTATCGGAAGAAAGACTGAATCATTTTGACAGGAAATATGATGAGCAGTTTGACATGAAGAAGATCCGTGACAGGCAGGTTGACTCGGAGATAGCCGATGATAACATGGAGGTCGGAGGTACAGACGGAAAAGCGTATGTTCCTAAGGTGAAGATCGACGAGAAGCTCTTTGCAGATAATATTGCGCCTGTCAGAAATATCGAAGTCAGAAACTCGAATATGGTGCTGCGTGTAAATACAAAGCACACAGATATAATCGATACACGTGTTATAGATGGCAGAAAATGCCTTGTTATAGAACTCACGGATGATATGACGGTAAACGGAATACCTGTTGCAGATGGAAATGCAGTGAAGTAGGAGAGAAATGCCATGCAGAACGTCGGAAGTCTTACAACGACCATACTGAAGCCTGATGGACTAAAAAGTCCGGGAGAAGAGAAGGCTATCTCGGAGCATGTTCTGACAATAATAATAAATGAGCATCCTGTCTACAGACTTACCTGTACGAAGGATGGTCTAAGAGAGCTTGTGGCCGGAAGACTCCTGACGGACGGTTTTATCGAAAAGGCAGAGGATATCTATAAGATAGTCTTCTGTAAATATGAGAATGAAGCAAGCGTTTTTCTAAGCAGAGAAATCTCGTGGAAAGAGACTGTCGTAAGTGTTCCGACCTGCTGCAGTGGTAACAGAGTATTTGCCGAGAATGAAAACGCTAGAAAAATAAAAAGGCTTCCGGAATATAAATGGAAGCCTGAATGGGTTTTTGGGCTTGTAAACGAATTTAAAAACGGAACCGAGATACACAGGATGACGAGCGGCAGTCACGTATGCATACTTGCCAGAGAAGGAAAGGTTCTTTATGTCTGTGAAGATATCGGCAGACATAATGCGGTTGATAAGGCTGTGGGGTATGCGATACTGAACGGGATCCCTTTACCCGAGTGTATGCTCTTCACATCAGGGCGTACACCGGTTGATATGGTTGAGAAGGTGATCTCTGCGGGAATACCGGTTCTGGTATCTAAATCCGTTCCGACCATTGAGTCGGTAAAACTTGCGGAAGAGTATAACCTTACGCTCATAGGACGAGCCTGGCCGGATCAGTGTGAGATTTACACTTCGGTCTGATGCCGGTATATGTTAATGATACGGATGGCCGGCAGTGTATTCACAGCTATATGATTATCGGTATGGTTGCCGGGAGCCGGAAGACTGTTTAACTATGGATATAAGAGAATTGATGAGGGGTGTATGGCTAAGGAGGAGTGACAATGAGCAGGAAAACTATTGTAGCTATAATGTATGATTTTGATAAAACACTCTGCACCAAAAATATGCAGGAATACTCCTTTATTCCGAACGTGGGGCTGTCTGAGGAAGAATTCTGGAGTGGGGCGAATGACTTGTCTAAGAGCCTTCAGATGGACGGAGTTCTTGCATATATGTGGAAGATGATCGTCGAATCCAAGAGAAATTCCAAAAGTATTCATCGTAAGGATTTCGTCGAGCTGGGTAAGTCTCTGGAGTTCTATGATGGCGTGACAGAGTGGTTTGACCGTATTAATTCCTATGGCAAGGCTGCCGGTGTGCAGGTTGAACACTACATCATTTCGTCCGGCCTGAAGGAAATAATCGAAGGCTCGAGCATCTACAGAAAGTTCAAGGAAGTATATGCGTGCGAGTTTATGTATGATGAGAACGACATAGCCTGCTGGCCGAAAAATGTGGTCAATTACACCACCAAGACTCAGTTTCTGTTCAGGATAAATAAGGGCGTTTCGGATCTCTCTGATGACAGGACGCTTAATGATTATATTCCTGAAGACGAGAGACGTATACCATTCAGAAATATGATCTATATTGCTGACGGTATCACGGATGTTCCGTGTATGAAGCTTGTAAAGGTTAACGGAGGCTATTCGATAGCGGTTTATCAGAAGAGTAAGAAGGAACAGGCAAATGAACTGCTGAGAAATAACAGAGTGAATTATATCGTACCTGCAAATTATAAAGAGGGCTCGGATCTTGATACTCTGATCAAGGATGTAATATCCGAGATAGCACTTAAGGATGAGCTTGTAAAGCTTCATCTGAAGCAGAAGGAGAAGGGCAGATAAACTTCGATTCTGAACTGTCGCGGACCGGGTGGCGGCAAACTGTATAAACAATGTAATAGAGGTGTATTTTTGCGGGTATAATAAAAAAACAGCAGATGATAAGATGGGTTTGTAAATGATCAACATGGATGCTCGATAGGAGTATTTATCGGGAAGGAGATATACGGACATGTTTAAGAAAAGACTTATCAAACCTGTCATTACTTATGCGATTATTGCAGCGCTGACTCTTTCTGCATGCGGAAAGAGAGACAAGGCGGATGATACTACTCAGACTACCGGAACAGTTCAGCTTACCGGTACCGATCAGGGGACGGAGGATGCTCAGAATACTGAAATAACTCAGACCACAGAGGATGGTCAGACAACCGATTCAACACAGAATGCTGAGGATGGTCAGACAACCGATTCAACACAGAATACTGAGGATGGTCAGACAACTGAGCCGGATCAGACCACGGAAACAACCCGGACAGAGGGAGAGAACGAAGAAAAGCTTCCGTATACCTCGGGCGTGCTGACCTTTTCGGCAGGTTCCGGAGTATATGCGGATGAGTTCCCACTGGAGATAGCTTCGACGGATCCGGAGTATAAGGAAATATGGTATACTGTTGACGGAAGTGATCCGGCATGCAGTGATACAGCTGTGAAATACGAAGAGGCGGTACTGATACGTGACAGGAAAAATGATCCGAATGTTGTTTCGGCAGTATCTCCTGACCTCTTCTGTTCTAATTACAGTAATGCAAATAAGGCAGAGAAAACCTTTGAATGCTATATTCAGGCTCCGGCGGATGCAGATGTGGATAAATGTATGACCGTCAGGGCAGTGGCGAAGAATTCCGAGGGCGAAGTGTCTGAGGAGTCAAATGCGGTATATTTTATCGGAACCATGGAAGAGCATATACAGGGACTTGCTGAAAGCTGCAGGGCTTCCGGACAGTCGCTTGCTGTTATTTCTCTTTCGATGGACTATGATGACCTTTTTTCATCTGATAAGGGAATCTATGTTAAGGGCGATGTGTTTAAGAAATCGGTTGAGGGGTATTACAGAACTGCCAATAAAGCTGATCCTGAGGACGGCAGAAAGCTTCCTGCCAATTATAACCAGAAGGGAAGAGACTGGGAGCGTGAGGCAGGGATCACCATGCTGGAGGTTTCGGGTGAAGGAAATGTGAGCATAGCATTTTCACAGAACTGTGGTGTGAGGATACAGGGCAACTATTCGAGATCGGATCTGCAGAAGGGCTTCCGTCTGTATGCGCGAAAAGACTACGGACAGAAGAATTTTGAATATCCGGTTTTTGGTGAGGATTATCTGAATGATGAAGGAAAGGTAATGGATAAATACAAAAACCTTGTACTTCGTGCGGGAGGAAATGCTGCCATGGGACCGAAGTTTAACGATACCTTCTGGCAGAGCTTCTGCGGTGATATGTCCGTGGATACACAGAAATCCCGTCCTTGTATCGTATATCTTAACGGAGAATACTGGGGGCTCTATGTCCTTCAGGAGGATTACAGCGACGATTATTTTGAAGAGCATCATGGTGTTGATAAGGATAATGTGGTACTCTATAAAGGTGATGCCGAGGCTTTAAAGCTGGGATATAAGCTGGACGAAGGAGAACTTCCTGAGGGAGAAACTGAGGATTATTATTTCAGGGAGCTTCTTGATTTCTTTGCTGATCATTCGGATCTGAAGGAACAGCAGGATTATGATGAATTTATAAGGCTGGTAGACCCGCAGTCTGTACTAGAGTATTTTGCCGTGGAAACATGGATCGATAATAAATGGGACTGGCCGGGTAAGAACTGGTCAATGTGGAAAACAACTGTATCGGACGGAACTGATGGGTACGGTGACGGAAGATGGAGATTTGTATTTTATGATCTGGATTTCGGCGGCTGGAGCGGAAAATCAGATGCCGGGCATAATACGATAAAAGAAGACAATTATAAAACTGAGGGATTACTGGACATGGATACAGACAATCCGGCAGTGCTGTGCTTTGCGTATCTTATGACCAATGAAGGCTTCCGGAAAGAATTTGAGGATAAACTGCTCACTCTTACTAATACTGAGTTCGAGCAGAAGGCGGCCGTGGACAATCTGGATCGCTTCACGAAGACGTATTCGCCGCTTTATCCACAGTTCTTTGACCGCTATAAGGATCCAAAGATACCAAGTGATCCGTCTTGGAGTATTCAGAGCATCAGGGAATTCATAGTAGCGAGACCGGATAATATACAGAAAATGATTGATTATTGTGAGAAAACATATAAATGATCCAAGTTAATTATGAAATCATAAAATCACACAGAAAGACAATAGCTATACAGATAAGGCCGGACTGCAGGGTTGTAGTCCGGGCGCCGTATCGGATGTCAAAAGCAGCAATCAAAGGCTTTGTTAATGAAAAAAGCAGCTGGATAGAAAAACATCTGGAGAAGATGAGGGCTCTTAAGGAAGAGCATTCGGACTGCATCGATCTTTCAGAGAAAGAGGTAAGAAGGCTTGCGGACGAAGCTCTAAAGTCGATCCCTCCGCGTGTCAAGGAGTATGCGGAGAGGATGGGTGTTACCTACGGCAGGATAACAATCAGAAACCAGCGAACCAGATGGGGGAGCTGTTCATCAAAGGGCAATCTGAATTTTAATTGTCAGCTTATGCTTTTGCCGGCGGAGATCAGAGACTATGTGATCGTTCATGAATTGTGCCACAGGAGAGAGATGAACCATTCGGTCAGCTTCTGGACAGAGGTCGAGAAATATTGTCCTGATTACAGGGAACTAAGAAAAAAACTTAAGCAGGTAAAGATTCGTCAGGAAATATCCTGACAGCCTGAAAGTGCGTGAAGATATGGAAACACTGATAACCTTAGAAAATGTAACAAAGTCATATGGTGGGAAAACTGTTATAGACAGTATTTCCCACGATTTTATTTATGTTTTGCAATTAATATGTTATAATTATACATAGTTACTTTATTGGGCGAAGTGGGCGGAAAAGAACGCTTCGGAAAGTGCTCCTGTTAGGGAGAAAGATTATATGTGGTAACCGTTATTGCTTAAATTATTGCACAACGGTTGTTGAGTTTTGCAAAGGAGGTAAACATGAGAAAGGGGAAGAGATTTTTAGCGGCATCGCTGATATGCATGGCTGCATCGATGGCTCCGGCATTCTTATCGGGTGGTTCAAATGCTCTTAAGAACGGGATTATCGGTGGAAATAATGTGGTTTATGCATCACCGGAGGGTGAGACTACGGAGGAGGATCCGGTTCAGGCTACTATTGTTACGCCTGAAGACTTTTTTAATTATTTTGATGAATCGGGCACATTGTTGGCCAGTGTGACTGATGAGAAAATATGCTTTCAGGGTGATTTCTCTGAAATAGGTGTAAATTATATTATTATTGATCATTCTATCAGCATAGTGGGAGATGAGGCTTCTTTTGATGGCGTAATATTTATGGTTCTATCTGATAATGTAACTATTGATGGCTTAGATATTACTCAGCATAATGATATATATGGGATTTTGATAGATGGATGTCAGAATGTTACTATAAAAAACTGTGTGATCGACTATGCTGCTTTAGAGGGTTCTGACAGCTATGCCATTTGTGCTGATTGTTCAACGGTTGATATAAGCAATAATACAATATATTATACAGGTAAATCAGATGGTACGGTTGTAAATAGTGCGATTGCCGTACTTGGGGATGAAGAAGATGAGGATAATTATAACTCTGCGGTTTTGACTGGTAATACTATCGAAGCGCTTTTGCCGGCTGTAGATGTTCAATATGATCCTGATACCTGGGCACCAAAAGTGATGGTCAGCGGTGTATATTGTAATGAGATGGATGATGTGATATTTAATGAGAATAAAATAAATATAAAGTGCAACACGCATACAGGTGATTGGTCTTGTTTGTACGGATTTTATTTTGATAAAGATGTTTTTGCGTTTTATGACAGAGACTATAAATTGGAGTTTTGTGAAAATACAATTGAAATTGATGGTAGCGACATTAGTGATGCCTGCATATATGGTTTTTCAGGTTATGCGTATGAACAGATAATTGATAATAATACATTTGATATCAGCGCTGAGTATTGTGCCTATGCCGTAAGTCTATCCGGACCTAATGAGCCAAGTATAACTAATAATACTATTACTCTTGATGCTGAATATACATATGGTATATATGCCTATGCTTACATGGGTGCTGTAGAGGAGATGAATGTAGATAATAATACCATAACATTAACCGGATCGATAGCTAATGGAATAGAATATTCAAGTCCTGGGGAAGCAATAATCAAAAAT
This sequence comes from uncultured Lachnospiraceae bacterium, assembly GCA_946544235.1. Classification (GTDB taxonomy): domain Bacteria; phylum Bacillota; class Clostridia; order Lachnospirales; family Lachnospiraceae; genus Eubacterium_Q. The sequence continues at coordinate 24,663 of CAMNMC010000093.1, forward strand.
AATACCATAACCGCTGATGCTGATATTTTTGATGGTATCATTACAAGAGGCGAAAATATATCAATTGAAAATAACACCATAACCGAAAAGGTGGATGCGGGAGATGAACAGTCGGGAGATATTCAGACAGTAGGAGATCCATATTTCTTTAAATATGGTAATAAGTATGTATCATGCGGTATTAATAGTGATAATAAAGATGATACCACTACTATTATAGATAATACTATTAAATTAAAGGGCTGCGGAATAGCAGTTACAAATGGGGCTGAAATCGAAGGTAATACTGTAGAAGTAGAATTTGATTATGCGGTTATATTGGATACTGATCCTCTTGGTGAAGATGGTAATGGAGATGAGACTTCTGCTGAAGAACCGAAAATTATATATTTAGTTCATGATAATACGCTTTATGCAACGGATGTTTCGGGAGATGAAGCAGTAAAGTTTATTGATCCAAAAACGTCAAAGATTTATGATAATTATCCGTGTGACATGTCAACAAAAGCTACAGTTACAATGGCTGAAACATCTTATACATATACAGGTGAGTCTGTCACTCCGGTACCTGTAGTTAAAGTTGGAGAAAAAATACTGACTTCGGGCACTGATTATGAATATGTATATAAAGACAGTACAGGTGAAGTGGTTGAGAATCCTGTGAATGCAGGTGATTACACAGTAGTAGTGACAGGTAAAGGGAATTATTTTGAGTCGGTAACAGCCGGTTTTACAATAACTCCTGCTATGATCGGTTCAGTTACTCTCAAGAATGCCAATATGTCTTATACGGGCAAGAATGTGACTCAGACACCGACAGTTACTGCAACAGTTAACGGAGAGACTGTTGAACTTACAAAAGGCAAAAAGTCAGGTACAACAGGAGATTATTATCTGACATTTAGTGATAACATCCAGATCGGAACGGCTAAAGTGGTCGTTACCGGAAAAGGAAACTTTACCGGTTCAATTACCAAGACATTTAATATCGTTCAATGCAGCTTATCAAGCAAAGCCACAGTTACACTGCCTGAGACATCATATACATATACAGGCAAGGCTAATAAACCAAAACCTGTAGTTAAAGTTGGTGATAACACGCTTACACTTGGTACTGATTATGATTATGTATATAAAAACAGCGCCGGTGAAGTGGTAGATGCTCCTGTAAACGCCGGTACCTACAAAGTGGTTGTTACAGGAAAAGGTAATTATTCTAAATCGGTCTCAGTTACATTTAAAATAACTCCTGTAAGTATCAGCTCTGCAAAACTGGCTAATGCATCTTGCACATACACGGGCAAGAATATAACTCAGACAATAACAGTTACCGCTAAGGTTAACGGAAAGACTGTTACACTTACAAAGGGTACAAAGTCAGGCACGACAGGAGATTACTATCTGACCTTCAGCAACAACCTGAATGTCGGTAAAGCAACAGTGGTTATAACCGGAAAAGGAAACTATACCGGTTCAATAACCAAGACATTCAAGATTGTTCCAAAGGGAACAACGATCTCAGGTCTTACGGGTGCATCAAAAGCAATCACTGCAAAATGGAATAAGGTTACAACCAAGATGTCCAAGTCAGTTATAACCGGATACCAGATACAGATTGCTACGGATAAGAATTTTACAGATGGTAAGAAATATACAGTTAAGGCATATGATACAACAAGTAAGAAGATGACAGGACTTGTTTCAAATAAGACCTATTACGTACGCATCCGTACTTATATGACTGTTGATTCGGCTAATTATTATTCGGACTGGAGTGCTGTAAAGACTGTAAAGACAAAGTAAAAAAACACAGATATAATAAAGCATATATAATAAAATATGTATAATACAAAGGCGTTATAGGTGAGGATGCTTATAACGCCTTTTGAGGTTAATTTTGTAATGAAAAAGCTTATAATTGGGGTGAAAGATAGATATAAAATTAAATTTGTCATTTATAAAGATAATATTTGATTATATTTGTTGGAATGGTAAAATTATAAATAATTGTTGCATATGAGGAACATTATGAGGATTAATATATGATAAGGGCGATAGAAAAAAGTGATATACCGGAATGTGTTAAGGTGATATGTGAGAGTTTTATGACTGTTGCAAAACAGTTTGATATAACACCGGAAAACTCTCCTGCGTTTACAGCGTTTGCAACCGATGAAAAAAAGATTCTTACCTGGATGGATGAACAGCACCGTCCGATGTATGGATATTTTGAGGGTGATAAACTGATCGGATACTACAATCTTGCTCTGAATAATGAGAACGAGTGTGAATTGGGCAGTCTCAGTGTATTGCCGGAATACAGGCATAAAGGGATAGGTAAAACACTTCTTGATGATTCAATCTCAAAAGCAAAAGAGTTGGGATGCAGAATTATGAAGCTCAGTATAGTTGAAGAAAACACTGTCCTGAGACAGTGGTATGAAAAGAATGGGTTTAAACATACAAAAACTATAAAGTTTGATTTCTTCTCATTTACATGTGGATATCTGGAGAAGGAGATTTAACCGGGAGATTGATCGTTATGACAGGTATATATTTCAGCGGTACGGGCAATTCAAAGTATGCCCTGGAAGTGTTTTGCAGAGAATATGATAAAGAAACTGCGGTTTATTCGATTGAGGATGAGGATGTAATATCGGCGGCAAAGGATGCAGATATGATAACGTTTGCTTATCCTGTGCAGTACAGCGCGATTCCGAAAATCCTGCATGATTTTATTTCGGATAATAATAAGCTGTGGAAGAATAAGAAGATCTTTGTGATCGCAACGATGGGGCTCTTCAGCGGTGATGGTTCCGGTATGCTGGGACGCCTTCTGAAAAAATATGGAGCTGAAGTTATAGGCGGGCTTCATCTTAAGATGCCAGACAGTATCGGTGATGAGAAAGCATTGAAACGTCCGCTTGAGAAGAACAAGGAGCTTGTTAAAAATGCAGAGCTTAAGATAAAAGAATCTGTAAGGCTGCTTAAGGCAGGTAAACCAACACAGGAAGGAACAGGGCCTCTGTATCGGATGGCCGGATTATTCGGGCAGAGATTATATTTCGGACATAAAACAAAACATTATTCTGATAAGCTGAAGATTGATGCGAGTAAATGCGTAGGATGTGGAAAGTGTGAAAAACTCTGTCCTATGGATAATATCACTATTAAAGATAAGTTAGCTGTTTCGGGCGACCGTTGTACCATGTGTTATCGATGTGTTAATAAATGTCCGAAGCAGGCAATTACACTCCTTGGGAAAAGAGTGGTGGAACAGAGTGTGATAGAGAAATACTTATAGAGAAAAGTGACAAAAATGAAAAAAGTCAAATTGTTGCCAATGGTGAATGAATGCGAAAGAGGAAGGAGTCCAATGAGAAAAAGGTTTACTATTTTAATGGCATTTCTTGCAATGACATTATTTACTGTTGGATGTGATAAAAAATCCAATTCCGATTCAACTGATAAAGATACGAAGAGTACAGCGGTTGTCAGCTCAAGCGAAGAGAATGATACTGAAGAACCGGCTGACAAGATTGTCAGTGTTGATGAGTTTTTGGAATATTACGGTGTTACGGAGACGGATATCCCAAGAGAGTACATCCTGGATTTTATTATGCAATACAGACTCAGAAAGGATACATTAACTAAGGAGAGTTACTGGGATACGGTTTCGAATGATTATAATAATGGCGTGGTATACGGAACGGATACCGGGAGATTCTTTCAGGGGACGCCGAGTGAGCTTCCGCTTGAGGATTATATAAAAACGGTCAATGTGATCGTTATTGAGTTTGCTATGTATTATGGCGGCGAGCTGGCTTATCCGAGAAGATTGACACTTGATTTGAAGAATAAAAAGATATATTATGCTACAAGGTTGTTATCTGATTACACAGATGCAGAGAAGTCTGCAGATCTTAAAGACGAGGATGTACAGAGTATCAGAGATGAATTGCCAAAGCATATTTCGGAAAAACAGGATAAAGGGGCAGAATATAATCTTGATTATACTTTCGATATCAGCATGAAAGATCCTGAGTACAATATAAAATGTTACAAAGGAAACAGTGGTGATGAACATAATTATCCCGGATTTGATGCATACTGGAAGGGGCTGTATAAAGAAAAATTCGGTGAAGAGTTTGTTTTTGAATAATAAGTATTTTTTAAAGGAGATATACAGAAAATGAAATTAGGAATCGTCGGATTGCCAAATGTCGGTAAATCTACACTTTTCAATTCACTAACAAAGGCAGGGGCGTTGGCCGCAAACTATCCGTTTGCTACCATTGATCCGAATGTCGGAATAGTTGCGGTTCCGGACAAGCGTCTGGACGTGCTTACGGAGATGTACAATTCAGCTAAGACAACACCTGCTGTTATTGAGTTCGTTGATATTGCAGGGCTTGTTAAGGGTGCATCGAAGGGAGAAGGTCTCGGAAACCAGTTCCTTTCAAATATACGTGAATGTGATGCAATCGTTCACGTTGTAAGATGCTTTGATGATGCTGATGTCATCCATGTTGAGGGTTCGATCGATCCTATCCGTGACATCGAGACGATAAATATCGAGCTTATCTTCTCTGACCTTGAGGTTCTTGAGAGGCGTATGTCCAAGACAGTCAAGCTTTCGAGAAATGACAAGATGGCTGCTAAGGAATACGAGTTCCAGGAGAGACTGAAGAAGCATCTTGAGAATGATCAGCCTGTAAGAACCTTCGAGATAGCAGATGATGACGATGAGAAGGCATGGATTCACGAATACAGCCTGCTTACATCTCTGCCGGTAATATTTGCAGCAAATGTTGCAGAGGACGATATGGCCGACGAGGGCGCTTCAAACGAATATGTTCAGAAGGTGCGTGCTTATGCGGCTGAGACAAACTGCGAAGTATTTACCGTATGCGCCAAGATGGAGGCTGAGATATCCGAGCTTGATGATGCTGAAAAGGCTGAGTACCTTGAAGCTCTCGGACTTACCGAGTCAGGGCTTGACAAGCTGATCAAGGCAAGCTACAGCCTTCTTGGACTTATTTCATATCTGACAGCAGGAGAGACCGAGTCGAGAGCATGGACTATCAAGAAGGGTACCAAGGCACCACAGGCTGCAGGAAAGATCCATTCTGATTTTGAGAGAGGCTTTATTAAGGCTGAGATCGTAAGCTATGATGATCTGATCAGTTGCGGAAGCATGACAGCTGCAAAGGATAAGGGACTTGTCCGTCAGGAGGGCAAGGAATATGTCGTTCAGGACGGCGATGTAATCCTCTTTAAATTTAATGTATAGATGACATAGTGGGATATACATTAAACTGTTACGTGAAAGGATTAATATATGAATGGTATTCATTTTCCGGGACTTGGAATTCATTTCTGGAATGTTCTGGACGGATTTACTATATTTGGCATAGAGATAAAGCTTTATGCGGTTGTGATAGCTCTTGGCTTTGTGCTTGCACTTCTGGTTGCGAGCAGGGAGGCAAGACTCAGCAGACAGAACGAAGAAACTTATCTTGATTTCTTCCTCTGGCTGATCATTCCGGCAATAGTCGGAGCACGTATTTATTACGTTATCTTCAGCTGGGATGAATACTATGAGAAGGGCAAGGGCTTCTGGAAGACCTTTGTTGATATCATAAATATACGAGAGGGTGGACTTGCAATCTACGGCGGTCTGATCGTCGGAACCTTCGTTGCTTTCGTCTTCAATAAGAAGAAAAAACTGAGTCTTCCGCTTATGGGCGATACGGTCTGCATGGGCGTGCTGATCGGTCAGATGCTAGGAAGATGGGGCAACTTCTTCAACAGAGAGGTATTCGGTGATTATACAAAGTCATTTATTAGAATGGCTATACCTGTTGATTATTTTGCAAACGAAGGATCTTTAAATCGCTATCTGGATGAAGGGATAATCACAAATAAAATGCTGATGAATCCGGAGATCGTCGGTAAGAGGACAGCGTGTATAACGGTTTATCCGGCTTTCCTTCTTGAAGGACTCTGGTGTCTGGCAGTACTTATACTGATCCTTCTTTACAGGAGACATAAGAAGTTTGATGGCGAGTTATCTCTTATATATATAATGGGATATGGTCTCGGAAGATTTCTGATCGAGGGTATCAGAACAGATTCTCTTATGCTTGGAAATATTAAGGTGTCTCAGCTGGTGGCTCTTATCTGCTTCTTCGGTGCGATGGGACTGATGGTCTATAATCATGTGAGGATACTGAGAGGTCATACGCCGAAGTGCCACAGTATCATGAAGCTGTCTGAATACAGAGAACTGAGAGCAGCTGAGAAGAAGTCGGCTGAGAAGGAAGAGACTGCAGAGAAGAAGACCGGCGAGAAGAAAGAAGCCGCTGAGAAGAAAAACAGCGAGAAGAAAACTGCAGATAAAAATGAGGCGGATGGGAAGAAGAAAACCTCTGCTGAAGAAGAAACTGCAGAGAATAAAACCGAGAAGAATAAAACGGCTGCCAGGGATGAGGATGTTGATAACTCATCCGATAATAAGAAAAACGGTGCCGGAAAAAAGAATAACAAAACATCTAAATCAACAAAAAAATAGCATAGTGGTGTGAGGTGGCGGAAAACAGCCATATTATCGCCAAAGTGGTGTAAAAAAGTGGGTAATCACAAAATATAGATGGGACAACGAACCACACCACAAAATATTGAAAAAGTCGCTTTCGGGCGGCTTTTTTATTGTGCAAAATGACAGAAAAACAGCGGAAAATTTGTCAAATATGCTCCAAAAAAATAAAAACTCTCACTTGCGAAAAAGCGCATTTTAATGTAATATTGGAGACAGGTGGGGCGAAATGGCACCTTGGGGTAACAAGGTGTCACAAAGTGGTTGAAAACTTGTTGATATTGTTGATAACTTTTCAACAGCTCCGGATCAGAGTGATCGCCCGATAAGGATATTTCAGAGGAAAGGAGGAAAACACAATGTCCAAAAACATGAAAGGTACATTTACTCATAGTGTTGATGCTAAGGGCAGAGTGATCATTCCTTCTAAGATAAGAGATATCCTTGGACGTGAGTTTGTTATAACTCTGGGTATTGACGATTGCCTCTACCTTTACAGTACAGAGGAGTGGGACAGCTTCACCGACAGACTTCGTGCCATCGGTAATAAGACAGAAGCGGCAAGAAATATAAGAAGATTCTTTCAGGCAAATGCAAGAGATGCTGAGATAGACGGTCAGGGAAGAACTCTTATTCCATCAGAGTTTCGTGAAGAGATCGGAATCGATAAGGAAGTTGTTATAGTTGGTAACGGCGAGAAGGCCGAAATATGGAGCAAGGAAACCTGGGATGCTCTGAACAAGAAACCTGAACTCACCAAGGAAGGCGTCAAAAAGGCACTTGAAGACATTGATTATTTCTTCTAGGAAAAGGAGTGGCCGGGCAGTCAGCTTCGGATGATGCAGGATAAAGGTGGGATAAAGTGGTGGAATTCAGTCATATACCGGTACTGTTTAATGAGGTTATCGAAAATCTGAATATAAAAGAAGATGGAGTGTATTTTGACGGAACTCTCGGAGGCGGAGGCCATTCGGAAGGAATACTTAAAAGACTTGGCCCGACCGGACGACTGATCGCAACCGATCAGGACAGAGATGCGATCGAAAGTACGAGAGAGAGACTGAAGGAATACTCCGACAGACTTACGATAGTTAAAAGTAATTTTGTAAATATAGATACGGTACTGAAGGATCTCGGAGTTGACAGGGTAGATGGAATACTCCTTGATCTGGGAGTTTCATCCTATCAGTTTGATAATGCCGAGAGAGGATTTTCCTACAGGAATGATGCACCGCTCGACATGAGGATGGACAGAGATACCGGTGTGACGGCAGCGGATATAGTGAATGATTACAGCGAGGAAGAGCTTGCAAGGATAATCAGAGAATACGGTGAGGAACCGTTTGCCGGAAGGATAGCAAGAGCTATCGCAAATGCCAGAGAAAAAAGCAGGATTGAAACAACGTTTCAGCTTAATGAGATCATAAAGGAAGCTCTTCCTGCAAAGGTCAAAAGTAAAAAAGGACATCCGGCAAAACAAACCTATCAGGCGATAAGGATAGAGCTTAATCATGAGCTCGAGGTGCTTTCAGAAGCACTTGACAAGATGATAAACCTCCTTCTTCCGGGAGGAAGGTTATGTATAATAACCTTCCATTCTCTGGAAGACCGGATGGTTAAGAATAAATTCAGAGTAGCGATGAACCCGTGCATATGCCCGCCGGACTTTCCGGTATGTGTATGCGGCAGGAAGAGTAAAGGGAAGGTAGTAACCAGGAAACCGATTGTTGCTGATGATACGGAGCTGCAGGAGAACAGCAGGGCAAAAAGCGCAAAGCTCAGAGTGTTTGAAAAAATGTAAAGGGGAAAAAAGATGGAGCAGAAAAGGTATATGAGAGAAGTATATTATGTTGATGGAAGTACTGTCAGAAAAAAATATGTTTACGATAATGCTGCTCCGGAGCTTGCACCAAGAGTTATACCTGCACAGCGTCCTCAGCAGAGACCTGCAAGGGTACCGGGCAGAAGATCATCGGCAGCACCTGCTTATGATCCGAGAAGAACTCCTGAGAGAAGACCGGATACAGAGCACAGGAGAGTAAGAAAAACAGCGGCTGTAGAGCAGCCTGTAACCTACAGAGTATCGGCTGTCAAGGCAAGAAAATCACTTGCATTTGATTTTAAATATACTCTTTTCCTTGCTTTTGCAATGGTAATAATGATATTCTCATGTGCAAACATGATCAGAATGGAAAGCAAGATAGACAGCAAGAAGAGTGAGATTTCAAGTCTTCAGACAGAGATCAGGGATATGAAGGCAGACAATGAGGCGTTTGAAAACAGTCTTTCAGATTCCTATACACTTGAGGAAATCTACAATATCGCCGTTAATGAACTCGGAATGGTATATTCACAGAAGGGTCAGATAGTATATTACAATACAGCAAACGAGGACTACGTGAACCAGTATCAGGATGTTCCGAGTGCTGATTAGGAGGCACTGAATCTATATGGGCAGAGGGTCAGACAATCTGTCACAGACAGGTAAACAAAGTAAAAAAAATAAGCGAAGAAGAAAGGTGTTCCTCAGGTATATGAGGATGCACCTTCTTGTCGTTATGGGAATTATTACCATAATGCTCGGTGTGATCATCGGAAGGCTTATTCAGCTCAATGTCAAGAAGGGCAAGGAGTACGAAAGCAGGGTTCTCAGTCAGAGAAACTACACCAGTACGACCGTGCCTTACAAGCGTGGTGACATACTTGACAGAAACGGCACCAAGCTGGCAATGAGCAATAAGGTTTATAACCTTATAATCGAGCCTAAGAATATTCTTCGTAATGAAAAGAAGAAGAATGCAACCGTTGCAGCAATCCTCAAGTTCTTTGACATAACTGAAGAGGAACTCATGAAATATCTTGAGGATAAGGAGTCCTTCTATGAGGTTGTCAGAAAGGATCTTTCCTACGAGCAGATGAAGGCCTTTACCGATTATGAAAAGTCGGATGAAGGTGAGGATGTAGTCGGTGTCTGGTTCGAGGAGAACTATGAGAGAGTATATCCGAATGGTGTCCTCGGATGCCATATGCTTGGCTTCGTAGTAAGCGGAAATGTCGGTCTTGGCGGTATCGAGGGTGAATACAATGAATACCTTAACGGTGAAGACGGACGTACTTATGTTTATATAACTGATGATTACAGTACTCAGAAAACAACCGAGCCTGCAAACAATGGTGATACGGTTGTGACAACGATAGACGCAGAGATCCAGGCGATAGTTCAGCAGAACTGTGAGGAATACATGGAGACGGTCGGTGCGGAAAATATCTCCGTTCTTGTAATGAATCCTAAAAACTGTGAGATTCTTGCACTGTACAATGCTCATCAGTATGATCCGAACGATGCTTACGATACAAAATATCTGAAATATCAGTTCCCTAAGCTTTCGGATGAAGAATTCGAGAAGACCATGAAAACCATGTCGGATGACGAGACAGTTGAGAGACTGAACAAGCTTTGGAGAAGCTTTGTTGTCAGCGACTGTTATGAACCGGGTTCGACCTATAAGGTATTTACCATATCAGGTGCACTTGAGGATGGCATATTAAACGGTGATGAGACATTTTACTGTAATGGCTATGAGACAGTTGCAGGCGAGAATATCATGTGCGTAAACCATGATGGTCACGGAACACTTACTGTATCCGGTGCTCTTGAGAATTCGTGCAACGACTGCCTTATGCAGATCGCATCGATGGAAGGTCCGGAAATCTTTGATAAATATCAGGTTCTCTTCGGATTTGGTCAGAGAACAAATGTTGACCTGCCGGGAGAGCAGAGCGAGGACTCGCTCGCATCACTTGTTTATCACGAAGATACACTTAATCCTGTTGAGCTTGCAACCTCATCCTTCGGACAGGGTGTTACGGTTACGATGATGCAGCTGGGAACAGCCTTCTGTTCCGCTATCAACGGTGGATATTATTATCAGCCGCACGTAGTAAGCAGGATAGTTGATGAAAATGGAAATCTTGTTAAGAGCTTTGACGATATTCTTGTCAAGAGAACGATCTCCGAAGATACATCAGCTCAGATGAGAGAAATACTTCACAAGGTTGTAACCGATGGTTCCGGAAAGCTTGCCGGAGTCGATGGTTATTCGATAGGTGGTAAGACCGGAACGGCAGAAAAGCTTCCTCGAGGAAATAATAAATATCTCCTTTCCTTTATAGGCTTTGCACCGGTTGATGATCCACAGGTTGTTGTTTATTGTATAGTTGATGAGCCGCATCTTGATCTTCAGTATCTCAGTGCGGCAGGTTCGGTTGTATTTAATATGATCGCAGAGGACCTCTTCCCATACATGAACATCTATAAAACAGATGACGATTATGATGAAGATGCAGATATCGATCCTGTTTCTCCTATCTATGAAGGAGATGCACCTGAAAATGATGTTGCAGGTGGTGGTGAAAACCATTATGAGACGATAGGAGAGACCTCAACCTCTGACAGAGACGGTAATTCGGATGATTCGGATGGCGGCGAAGATGCCGGTTCGGATGAAGACAGCAGCGGTGAGTCGGACAGTACGGAAGGAAGCACTGATGCGGATCAATCCGGCGAAGACAGTGAAACGGAAGGATCAGATGGAAGCAATGCTGAGAATGGCGACTCTGACGGCGGCGAGACAGATGGTAATACAGACGGTGAAGGCGACAATTAATGACAGGATATCTGTAGGAGATATTTAACAAATACTTGACAGAGGGTGTATCATATAAAGCATCGATTAAAATGTGGAGGAATTAGAGATGCGAGGCATGTTATTTGCAGTGAAATGTATGGATATCAAGAAGGATGTGGCGGCACCGGTGCTTATAGCATTTGTGATAAGCGTTATCCTTTGTAAGCTCATGATACCTGTACTCCATAAGATGAAGTTTGGACAGTACATCAGGGAGGAAGGACCGGAGGCACATAAGAAAAAGGCGGGAACTCCGACCATGGGCGGAATAATGATACTCCTTGCTTTTGCTTCGGTTTCTGTATTCTACGCAACAAGATACAGTGAGATCATACCGGTACTTATCGCAGCAGTCGGATTTGGAATCGTCGGATTTCTGGATGACTTTATCAAGATAGGTCTGAAGCGTTCGGAGGGACTTACACCTCTGCAGAAAATGATCGGTCAGATTCTTGTAACTGCAGGACTTGCCGCATATATGGGCTGGAAATACGAAAATATAACCGTAATAAGGATTCCTTTTACGGATTCCACAATTGATCTCGGATGGTTCTATTATGTGCTTCTGTTTGTGATGGTAATAGGAACAGAGAACGGATCGAATTTTACGGACGGACTTGACGGACTTGCTTCATCGGTTACTTCTGTTATAGCTGTATTTTTCATAGCGGCAGGCGTGATGTACGGCTCGGCAGGAATTGCATCAACCTCAGGCGCAATGCTCGGAGCATTACTCGGATTTCTTGTATTTAACTGTCATCCGGCTAAGGTTTTCATGGGTGATACGGGCTCACTTATGCTGGGAGGCTATACAGCGGCAGCGGCACTGGTTCTTCGTCAGCCGCTCATAATTATAATCATCGCATTTATCTACCTTATAGAGGTTGTTTCGGTAATAATACAGGTTGCTGTTTTCAAGGCAACACACGGACAGAGAAGGTTCTTCAGGATGGCACCTATTCATCATCATTTTGAGCTTGGCGGTTGGGAAGAAACCAAGGTGGTGACAATGTTTACCATCGTTACCATGCTGCTTATGATGGTGGCACTCATCGCACTGTAAAAAAGAGTAAACGGATCAGAGTAATATAGATCATATCGGAGGAAATTGAGAGATGAAAAACAAGAAGGTTATAGTAGCCGGAGCAGGAAAGAGCGGAGTGAGTTCTTCAGGACTCTTACTCAGAAACGGAGCCAAAGTTATACTTTTCGATCAGAAAAAGGATCTTAATGTGACAGGTCTTCTTGAAGGTTTTTCGGATAATCCGAATATCAGGATAGTGCTTGGCGAGCTCTCTGAAGAGGATATGAAGGATGCAGAGATCATGGTTATCAGTCCCGGTATCCCTGTTGACAGTGAATTTGTTATTGATGTGAAGAATCACGGAATTCCTGTTTGGAGCGAGATAGAACTGGCATATTATTTCAATAAGGGACGTATTGCAGCTATAACCGGAACAAACGGCAAGACTACGACAACCACTCTTGTCGGTGAGATATGCAAGGCTTATACAGACAACAGCATAGTAGTCGGAAATATAGGTATTCCTTATACAAAGTATGCCGATACAACAGATGAGGAAACGATAGTTGTTGCAGAGATAAGCAGCTTCCAGCTTGAAACAATTCATGATTTTAAACCAAACGTTTCAGCTATACTCAATCTTACTCCTGATCATCTGAACAGACATTATACCTTTGATAATTACGCAAGAGCCAAGTTTGATATAACAAAGAATCAGACAGAGGATGATATCTGCGTACTGAATTACGATGATCCTGAAACAGTAAAGAGAAGAGACTGGGTTGAAAAAGCCAGAGTAGTATATTTCAGCAGAAAAGAGATTCTTGATGAGGGTGCTTACGTTAAGGACGGTGCCATATATGTAAAACACGATCCTGAAAGCTTTGAAGAGAAGATAATAGATCTGAAGGATATCAAGATACTTGGTGACCATAACGTTGAAAATGTTCTTGCGGCTGCTGCAATCGCATATTATATGGATATTCCTGTGGATATCATCGGAAAGGTGATCGATTCCTTCATGGGTGTTGAGCACAGAATAGAATTTGTAAGGACCATAGGCGGAGTCACCTACTATAATGACTCAAAGGGAACCAATCCTGATGCTGCCATCAAGGCTATTCGGGCAATGAAATCCACAACACTTCTTATCGCAGGCGGTTATGATAAGAAGAATGAATATGATGAATGGGTAAATGAATTTGCTCAGAAGGTAAGATACCTCGTGCTTATCGGAGAGACGGCAGAGGCTATTGCCAAGTGTGCAAAGAATCATGGCTTTAATAATATTGTATTTATGGACACTCTCAGAGATGCGGTTATGTTCTGTAATGAACATGCCATGCCGGAGGACAGCGTTCTTCTTTCACCGGCCTGTGCAAGCTGGGATATGTTCAAGAGCTACGAGGAGAGAGGAAAACTCTTCAAGCAGTATGTAAATGAGATTGAAGATCCGGGTACTCCTGCAGAGAAAGAAGCTCCGAAGGCATAACGGATACTCGTGATCCACTTTCATAACGGAATATACAAATAAGCAGCAAGAGGTGAGCGCATGGCACGAAGAAAGAGAAAAACTTCATTTTTCATGGCCGGAACATACTTTGATTATCCGGCTCTGTTTCTCGTGCTTTTCCTCGTTATGTTCGGGCTTGTAATGGTATACAGTTCCAGCTCATATATGGCGAGGATCATGACGGATGATGCAGCTTATTATTTTAAGAGACAGGGAATAATCGCGCTGCTCGGTATATTTGCAGTAATAGTGATCTCCTTTGTCAGATATCAGAAGATCCGTAAATTCAATATGCTCATAGTGGTAGCTGCGGGTGTACTCCTCCTGCTCGTGCATTTTGCCGGCGAGGAGAGTAACGGATCTACAAGATGGCTCAGTATTGGCGGCTTTTCATTTCAGCCATCTGAGGTTGCAAAGCTTGCAATAATAATATATATGGCACACGCATGTACTACGCAGAGCAGGGCGCTTCATAGCATAGTGGAAACGTTCATTTTGTTTATTCCACCAATCCTCCTCATTGTACCAATTGCTATCGAAAACCTCAGTTCTGCGATTATATGCGGTGTCATAATGGTTGGTATATGGTTCGTTGCAACACCTAAGGTAAAATATCTTGGAATATTTGCCATAATCGGTGTGCTGGGTGTCATAGTTTTCATCCTGAAAGCCGGTTACAGAAGTAACCGTATCGATGCATGGCTGCACCCTGAAACCTCTGAAAATGGTTATCAGACTATGCAGGCACTGTATGCCATCGGTTCAGGCGGACTCTTCGGAAGAGGTCTCGGACAGAGTATTCAGAAAACAGGATACATTCCTGAGACACATACCGATATGATATTTTCAGTTATCTGCGAAGAGCTCGGCATCATCGGGGGAATAGGACTTGTCGTAGTATTCGGAATACTTATCTGGAGACTCAGAATGATAGCTGAGGGTGCACCGGATCGTTTCGGAAGCCTTCTGGTTGTTGGAGTTATCATCCATATCGGTTTCCAGGTTGTGGTAAACCTCTGCGTTGTTACGAATATCATGCCAAATACAGGTGTAACGCTTCCGTTCGTAAGCTATGGAGGCAGTTCGCTTCTGTTTCTCCTGATAGAGATTGGGCTTGTCATGTCTGTCTCAAGACAGATAAGGCCATACAGGGAGGAGTCTCTCACGGCTCCGAGGGAGGTGTAGATGAAGAGAAAAAAGCTTCTGATCGTCCTCGGAATCATATTTGTTCTGATAGCGGGAACTCTGATATATTTCAGTACATTCAAGCTTAAGAATGTCAATGTTACCGGCTGCAATTACTCTTCTCCGGAAGAAATCGAGCAGATAGTACGTGACAATGCATATATGGACAACACCATTCTTCTGTACTGGAAGAGTAAGTTTAAGAAGATAAAGGGTATACCTTTTGTTGCAAAGCTCGAAATTGAGTTTAAATCCAAGGATACTGTTAATGTAATAGTTTATGAAAAGAAGATCGCCGGATGTTTCGAATACATGGAAAGCTATGTGTATTTCGATAAAGACGGTATCATACTTGAAACCTCAAAGGAGAAGAAGGCAAAGGTTCCTCTCGTTGAGGGGCTGGAATTTGAAAGCTGGGAGAAGGGTGAAAAGCTTCCTCTGGCTGATGAGACAAAGTTCAACCATATACTCACGATCGTTCAGCTGACTGAAAAATACAGTCTCGCGCTGGATGGTATAGAGTTTACTCCTGAAGGAAATATAATCCTGAATATGGGCAAGATAGATGTGGAGGTCGGAGACGGATCGTATCTGGCGGTTCAGATGATGAACCTCGGAAGCATCATTACAGAGCTCGGAGGGAAATCCGGAGTTCTCTACATGAAGGATTTTTCAAGCAGTGACGGAGTGGCAAGCTTTAAGACCAGAGAAATGATAGAGGCTGAAGAGAAAAAAGCTGCCGAGGAGAAGGAAAGAAAAGAGAAGGAGGAGAAGGAAGCAAAGGAAAAGGAAGAAGCCGCAAAGAGCGGAAAGGATCAGAATAATAAGTCGACGGAAGAAGACAGCAGTGAAGAGGGTTCGGATGATGATTACTCGGATGATGATTACTCGGATGATGATTACTCAGATGATGATTATTCGGAAGACGATTACTCGGATGATTATTCTGATGATGACTATTCGGACGATTCCGATGAAGGCTCCGATGATTATTCCGATGACGATTCAGACGATTATTCTGATGAAGAGTCAGATGATTCTTCGGATGATTATTCTGACGATGAGGGCGATAATGGCTCAGATGAAGGGGATTCAGACTATGAATCTGATGAAGAATAATCTGAGAATAAGAACGAAATATTAATTGAAGATTAATAAGATTTTCGGTTGATTATTTTTCAAAAAGAGATTATTATATTACGTAGTATGTCATGAACTAATATTTTTCAAAACCGTGAAGGTTTGTGTTGATATGCTCGTCATGATGATTATGTGACTATATAGAGAAATAAATTTAAGGAGGACAAGACCTTGCTCGAGATAAAATCAAATGATGAGAAAACACCTGCAAGAATACTCGTGATCGGTGTGGGTGGTGCCGGAAACAATGCAGTAAACAGAATGATCGATGAAAATGTTGAGGGTGTTGAGCTTATAGCAATTAATACTGATAAGCAGGCGCTTTCACTCAGCAGAGCTACAACCAAGATTCAGATAGGTGAGAAGCTTACCAAGGGACTTGGCGCAGGAGCTAAGCCTGAGATCGGAGCCAGCGCTGTTGAAGAGAATAGAGAAGAGATAAATGATATAATCAAGGATGCAGATATGGTTTTCGTTACCTGTGGTATGGGCGGCGGAACAGGAACCGGTGCTGCACCAGTTGTTGCTGAGATAGCTCGTAATCTTGGAATCCTTACAGTTGGTGTTGTTACAAAGCCTTTCACATTTGAAGGAAAGCCACGTATGAACAATGCCATGAATGGTATCGCAAAGCTTCGCGAGAACGTTGATACACTTATCGTTATTCCTAACGACAAGCTTCTTCAGATATGTGACAAGAGAACAAGTATTCCTGATGCACTCAAGAAGGCTGATGAGGTTCTTCAGCAGGGTGTTCAGGGCGTAACAGATCTTATAAATAAGCCGGGTCTCATCAACCTTGACTTTGCTGATATCCAGACAGTTATGAGAGATAAGGGTATCGCTCATATCGGTATCGGTAAGGGAAGCGGAGACAACAAGGCAGTTGATGCTATCAAGACAGCTATGGAATCACCTCTTCTTGAGACAACAGTTAATGGAGCAAGTGATATCATCGTTAACTTCTCAGGAAATGTTGGTATTGTTGAAGCATATGATGCTATCACATACCTTACAGAGGTTGCGGGAGATGATGCAAATATCATCTTCGGTACAGTTGATAATGATGTCGCAGGAGATGATGTAAGCATTACTATCATCGCTACAGGTCTTGAGGGAGATACAAAGGGAACAGTTAAGCTTTCTTCTACATTTACAAAGCCAAGCTTTACTCCGGAGAAGAAGACTATCAGCCAGCCTGTATTTAACAATAAGCCTAAGACAGGTGCTCAGCCGGTACCTCTCAATATCCAGGCTAAGCCTGTTCAGACTCCGGTTCAGCCGGCTCCACAGCAGACAGCAGTTCAGACACAGCCTGCACAGCAGACTCAGAATTTCCAGTCACAGCCTGCAGGTGGCAGTGCAGCAGCTCCTGAGGAAAGACCTAAACCTCTTAAGAGTGGAAATACACAGTCAATAAGGATTCCTGATTTCCTTAAGAGAGGCTAGTCAGTTTAACAGATTTGATCTTATGGGGGACGCGCCTTGCGCGTCCCCTTTTATGCACGGGCAGGGAATCTGCCCGATCAGAATGAGTCGCCGAAAAAGTCACCGAGAGGTATTTGTATGGACAATTGTATGGTCAGTATCATAATTCCGTTTTATAACAGTGACAGTACGATAAGACAGGCACTTCAGTCAGTTCTTTGTCAGAGGCTGAAAGGTAATCTGAATGGTACAGGTTGTGAAAATGACTGTACTGCAGAGGTGATCATAGTCGATGCATCGGACAGCTTCTCGGAAAAAATGATAAGTGGGATTTATAATCCCTATGGATATAGTGTCAGATGTATTGGCGGCGGCGTGAATATGGATGCAGGTGAGGCAAGAAACCTCGGCGTTAAGTATTCGACCGGAAAATACATCGCGTTTCTTGACGCAGACGACTGGTGGGAGAAAGATAAGCTTTCAGCACAGCTTTCAATCTTTGCAAAGAATGAAAATAATAAGGATCTGAAAATAGTATTTACAGCGAGAAGACTCTGTGATGAAAATGGCAGAAAGACGAAGAAGGTCATCGCCGCACCAAAGAAGGTTGGATTTAAAGAACTGTGCCATAGTAATTATATAAGCTGTTCCTCAGTTGTCATGAGGAGAGAGACAGCAGAAGAATTCCCTATGAAGTCAGGTGATATTCATGAGGATTATCTGTGCTGGCTTATGATGTTCAGGGACAGCGGATATGCTGTCGGTATTAACAGACCGCTTCTGAATTACCGGTCCTACAGATCCAGCCGCTCAGGGAAGAAGATAGGCTCTGCTCTTATGACCTACAGAACCTATAAGGCTGCCGGCTTCAGCCTGACCAGGAGACTTGGATGTATGATGAATTATGCATTTAACGGATTAAGAAAATATTTGTAATTTGATTTTGATAATTGTGTGAATTGTATTTTTAAGTATGACTTACAGAATAAGATAGTAGTAAAACGGACATCAGGTTCGGAGGATGAATATGAAAGATAAGAAAGATGTTAAGATAGATAAGAGAGAAGAGGGACGCGCAGAGGCTCTGATCGGAGAACTTATAAAGGATGTAATGGGAGCTCAGACTATGCCGCTTTCTCAGGGCAAGGTTGTTATCAACAGGGATGAATTCATCGAAAAACTTTCCAGCCTTGAACAGCTTCTCAAAATGGAAATGAAGAGCTAC
The DNA here is from genome assembly GCA_946544235.1 of uncultured Lachnospiraceae bacterium. GTDB lineage: Bacteria > Bacillota > Clostridia > Lachnospirales > Lachnospiraceae > Eubacterium_Q. The sequence goes on from CAMNMC010000093.1 coordinate 43,464, forward strand.
AGGGAAATAAATGATAAACGGGCTTCAATCATCAAGGAAGCAGAACAGAAGGCGGACGAGATCATTTATGAGGCTGAGAAAAATGCAAGCCGTATAAGGGTGTCCAAGAGGCGTAAGGATGAGGTCCTTCCGTTCAAGGCTTCTGATCTGACCAAGGAGGAAAAAACTTCGCTCAGAACTGCAAATGATATTTATGCTGCTTCACTGATCTATACTGACGAGATGCTTACAGAGGTCGATCAGCTGATCAAAAATGCATATGAGCAGATTGAGCTTGAATATCTGAAGACAACTCATGTACTGAAGGAGAAGATACAGAATATTTCCAATAATAAGAATGAGCTTGTTGCCAACCTGAGTGAACTGAGCAAGAATGACAGATACAGCCAGATACTTGAACTCAGTCAGCTGCTTTCAAATGAGATCTACATTGAGAAGGCCAAGCAGAAGTCTAAAGAGCAGGAAGCTCTTACACAGCTGCAGATCCGTTTCGATGATGATACTGCCTTCAAGGAAGAGGAGAGGGAGAAGCCTGTAATAAATCCTGACAGAACGCAGAAGAAGATACAGATTAAGAGAGAAGAAGCCGAGGATATTAAGAAGATCAAAGCTAAGAGGGTTAATAAGAATGCTTAAACCATATCAGAGAAAGATAAACTATTATGAGACCGATCAGATGCATGTAGTCCATCATTCGAACTATGTGAGATTTATGGAAGAGGCCAGACTGGATCTTATGTCTCAGGTTGGACTGGACTATAAGCTGATGGAGGATAAGGGTATAATAATACCTGTGCTTGATGTAAATGTAAGGTATATCTTTGCAGTGCATTACGGGGATGAGATAGTTATTGATCCAAAGATAACCAGACTGACTCCTGTAAGATTTTCTCTGTCATATGAGATCAGAGATGCAGAGAGTGGGGAGATAAGGTGCGAAGCAACCTCCAGCCATGCATTTGTAGATACAAACTTCAGACCGATGAATCTGAAGAAGAATTTTCAGGAAATCTACATGGAGATGGAGAAGCTGGTTGTGAAGGATGAAGCACAGGCAGATAAATAATATAGCTGTTTTAAGGATGTTATACCGGCAGAATAAATGTGTATATTATTTTGGTCTAAGATGATTTTTGATCCGTCAATTGACGTGATCGGTTGATTAGTGAAGAGAATAACAGGTGGTAAAATGATAGAGAAAAACGGTAAGAAAATTGAATTTTCATGTGAGGTATTTCCTCCGAAGAGAAACGAGGATATGTATGAGATATATAAGACGCTTGATGAACTGAAGCTTCTCGGACCTGATTTTATAAGCGTTACCTATGGCGCAGGAGGAAGCAACAGCAAGAAGACTTCGACCATTGCTTCATACATTGAAAATATCTGTGAGGTACAGGCACTTGCGCATGTTACGGCTGCGGGTGTTACACCTGAAAAACTTGCTGACCTTATGGCAGAACTGAAGAAGAAAAACGTTAACAGAATACTCGCACTTCGTGGTGACAAACCAAGAGATATGACTGAAGAGGAATTCGAGGGAAGATTCTATAAGCATGCATCAGATCTTATCGAAGTGATAAATCAGGATGATTTCTTCAGAATCGCAGCAGCCTGCTATCCTGAAAAGCATCCCGAAGCTCTGACAGTTGAAGAGGATATCAGATTTTTGAAGAAGAAGGTTGATATGGGAGCTGACGATCTTATATCGCAGATGTTCTTTGACAATGAGAAGTTCTACAGCTTTCTTGACAGACTGGATAAAGCCGGTGTCAAGGCATCGGTACATGCCGGAATCATGCCTATAACTGCAGCAAAGCAGCTGGGAACCAGCGTATCCCTTTCAGGTTCTTCGATTCCTACAAAGCTCAGTAATCTTATTGCAAAATACTCTGATGATCCGGTATCACTTAAGAAGGCCGGCATCGAATACGCTATCAATCAGGTAGAAGATCTCATTGATCACGGCGTCGACGGAATTCATATCTATTGCATGAACAAGTCTGACGTAACACGTGAGATCTATGAGGCGATAATATAACGAATACTTAATGGCTATTCCAAATAACGTGTCCGTTTTCATGGAAAGAACAGTATCAAAAGCTGTGGAATAGTTAGCTTATATTTTGAATTGAATACTATCAATAATGCTTGCTATAAAGATGCACTAAAAACGTCTGGCTGCAATATTATTTCGCTCAGGGACCGCTGGCGCGGGAGACTCGCGTAGTGGTACTAAATTCGCAGGAACTTCGTACCTGCTTATTAAGTACCAACGCTGTGGATGTCCCATCGTCGAAACAATATTGCAGCCAGACGTTTGTATACTGTGGCTTAATATATAATACTTCATTTCTGCACAGACTTGCGTTTGTAACGTTTGTTCACGTACAGTGCCTCATCAGCCTTGATCATAACATCCTCAAGCCTGAGGTCAGGTCTGCTGGTGAAATCAGTGAAGCCGTAGCTGAATTCAATATAGTACGGTTTATTGCTCTGCTCGTTTACCCGACGTGAGTTCTCTTCAAGAGTTCTTGTTATCCTGTCGATGGAATCATCATCAATATCCATGGTAAAGGCAACAAATTCATCACCGCCGAATCTTGCGATTATCGAACCGTTAGGGAAGCTTGTACGAAGGGTATCTGCTATGCTGTTAAGTGCAAAGTCGCCCTCCTTGTGTCCGTAAATATCATTTACCTGCTTCAGATTATCCATATCGATATAGGCAAAGAGTGCTTTGCGTCCTGAATTATAAGGACTTGCAAGGCTTTCCTGGGTTGCATCAAAGAAACCATGTCTGTTATAGAGCCTGGTCAGTTCGTCTGTGATATACAGATTGTTGAGCAGGTCATTCTTGATGCTTATCTCATTCATGGTAGCTTCAAGTCTGCTCTGTATCGCATGCTGCTGCTTGATGAGCTTAATGAATTTAAGTGATGTTCCGAGCTGCAGACAGCTTGAATAAACCTGCGCAAACGTGTCTAGATCTGCCTCGCATACGAAGAGACCGTGCTGTTCTTCGTTTGTGAAGATAGGCGTTACAACAAGTGTTGATCTTTCGTCGGTTAGAGTATATTCATTGTTGAAAATATATTTTGATTCGATCATATTGTCATGACCGAAGGTTGAAATCTTTCCATTTTTCGAGCAGGCTTCAAATATCAGTTTGTCAGGTATTTCCCAGAAACCATCGGAAAGCTGGCGTACTGCCACCTTGTCATAAAGATAGATGTATGAGCTCTTAAAGCCCTTCTGATTAAGCTTGTCGATGATCAGATAGAAGCACTGGGTCTCGTTTCCGTTGGAAATAAGAGTGTCCTTAGTGATGTTCTCTGAATACCATATGCTGGATTTATATTTGTTGGTATCCTCATAATTGCTTCTTCCGAGCTTATAGGCAAGCTGTATAACGGCAACCGTAAAGAGATCGGACAATCTGCTCTTGATATGTTCATCCATTTCAAGGAGAGTGAGGCATTCACTCAGCTTGGCAATGGCATTTGTCATTCTTGTATGAGAGAAATAATGCTGTATGATCGGATCGACATAGAGACTGTTAAGACTGCTTATGACGTCCTCTGTAGTGTATTTATCAATATCTCCTGTAGCTATTTCCGCAAACATCATAAAGAAAGGATTGAGACATTTGAAGAGACTGTCGGCAAAGAAGGAATCAAGATGTTCCTTCATGTAAAAGTTCTTAAAGCTGTTCAGAAGAGTTACACTGTCCATTCTGGAAATATTTTTATTTATGTTTTCTATAAAGGCTTTCTCAGCCATCGGATCAGCCGGGCAGGACTGGCGCGGAATATACTGTGAATGAAGTACATTCAGACTTGTGCGTCCCGTATTGATCAGCTCAAGCGACTGATATATGGAGTTGTAGCCGAGATCCATTAGGTTATTATCGACAGTTGTAAGCGGAGGGAACTGGCTGAGAGAAATGATGGAATTATCAAAACCTGTTACAAGGATGTCCTTTCCTATCTCCAGACCTCTCTTGTTGATTGATTTATAGCCGCCGATGGCCATCTGATCATTTGCAAATACAATTGCCTCAAGATCAGGGTTATCATCAAGAAGTTTATCAACTATACCCTCTGTAAATTCGGAAAAATCACCGTAAGCAATCTTTTTTTCGTCGAAGGCGATTCCGTTTTCCTGAAGAACCTCCTTGTAAACGTCGAAACGTTCTCTGGCATCGGCATTTTCGAGACGACCGCTGACGAAACCGATCTTGGTCTTCTTATGGCCTTTGATTATATGCTCAACAACCTCGCGCATTCCGGTTGAGCTCTCCGTATAAAGACATGGATAGCCCGGAACCTCAATTTCAAGAGTCAGTATAGGCAGCTTGAAATGATCGAGAAAGGCCTTCTTATCCTGCACGGAAAGAAAGCTTCCGATGGAACCGATAGACACTATAAGTGCATCCAGTGTGTCGGGAGTAGCATAGTAAAAGATTGAGTTGTACTGATAATCAAAACGGGCATTTACCGGGTCATTATAAGAAGCGTTGAGAAACATTCCCGGATAGATGACAAGGTTAACATCTGCCTCCTTGGCTGCATACATAACACCCTTGCATACCTCGATGGCATAGCTGTTATCAAGATGACATGTAAAGAATCCTATGGTAGGTCTGTCCTTTTTCACGAATATACCCCCTGAATAATCCAATATTTAAATACTATCGCTATTTAAAGACCGGAAATAACAAAAAACCTGTTGCTTAAAGCAAATTATCATAGTGAACATGATAAATATAACACCCATAAAATTTTAACATGATATGCAATAATAAACAAGCAGTCTTTAGATTTATTCACAGTAATTTAATATTTTGCACAATAGGGTTTTGGTTTACAAAAGGAGGTAATTAAATTATAATGTCTTTGTTGTTTATCAATAAAGATTCTTTAGGAGGAAAGAAAGATGGATTATAAGAATGCCGGAGTTGATATTGAAGCCGGATACAGATCGGTTGAGCTTATGAAGGATGCTGTTAAGAGCACGGCTCGCCCTGAGGTTCTCGGTGGTATCGGTGGATTTGCAGGAGCATTCAGCCTTGCAAAGATTAAGGAGATGGAAGACCCGGTTCTGCTTTCCGGAACGGATGGATGCGGAACCAAGGTTAAACTGGCATTTCTCATGGATAAGCATGATACGATAGGTATCGATGCAGTTGCCATGTGTGTTAATGATATAGCTTGTTCGGGCGGAGAACCTCTTTTCTTCCTCGATTATATAGCTTGCGGTAAGAATTACCCTGAGAAGATCGCTGCGATCGTAGGTGGTGTTGCTGAGGGCTGCAGACAGTCTGAGGCTGCTCTTGTAGGTGGAGAGACAGCAGAGCATCCGGGACTTATGCCGGAGGATGAATACGACCTTGCAGGTTTTGCAGTAGGCGTTGTTGACAGAAAGGATATGATCACCGGAGATAATATTAAGCCGGGTGATACACTTATCGGTATTGCTTCAACAGGCGTTCACAGCAACGGCTTCTCACTTGTAAGAAAAGTTTTTGAGATGACAAAGGAATCCCTTGATACATATTATGATGAACTTGGCAAGACACTTGGCGAGGCACTTATCGAGCCTACAAGAATATATGTTAAGGCGCTTAAGGCTGTTAAGGCTGCCGGAGTTACTGTTAAGGGCTGCAGCCACATCACAGGCGGCGGATTCTATGAGAATATCCCTCGTATGCTTCCTGATGGTGTAAAGGCTGTTGTAAATAAGGGCTCTTATGAGGTTCCTGCAATCTTCAAGCTTCTTCAGTCAAAGGGAAATATTGAAGAGAAGATGATGTACAATACCTACAACATGGGTATCGGAATGGTTCTTGCCATCGATCCTGCAGATAAGGACAAGGTTCTTGAAGCTCTTAAGAGCACAGGTGATACAGCTTATGTAATCGGTGAAGTGCAGGCAGGAGAAAAGGGAGTGGAATTATGCTGAGAGTAGTTGCTCTTGTTTCCGGAGGCGGAACCAATCTTCAGGCTATCATTGACAAGATCAAGGACGGCACCGTAAAAAATGCCGAGGTAGTCGGAGTTATCAGTAATAATTATAACGTATTTTCGCTTGAGAGGGCCGAGAAGGCGGGCATCCCGAATGCTGTTGTGTCACCTAAGGACTTTTCTTCGCGTGATGAGTTTAACAAGGCGCTGCTTGCAAAGGTTGACAGCTTCAGTCCTGATCTTATCGTACTTGCAGGCTTTCTCGTAGTAATTCCGCCTGCAATGATAGATAAATATGAGAACAGGATCATAAATATTCATCCGTCGCTCATACCATCCTTCTGCGGTACCGGTTATTACGGTCTGAAGGTTCATGAGGCAGCACTGGCCCGCGGAGTTAAGATAACAGGCGCGACTGTTCATTATGTCGATAAGGGAACAGACACAGGTCCGATCATACTTCAGAAGGCTGTTGAGGTTCTTCCGGGTGACACCCCTGAAGTTCTTCAGAGAAGAGTTATGGAGCAGGCTGAGTGGAACATTCTCCCTGAAGCCATCAACATGATCGCAAACCCAAAGTCCTGAATCGTGACTCGATCGAAGCATGATTCTGTTTACAGAATCATGTCACACAAAAGGCACATAATCGTGACTCGAACGATGCGGATTATTTAGAAAACTGTATTGATTCACGGATAAAAATGCCTCTGAAGGCGTATTTTATCTACAACTAGGTAGAAATATGCGGAGCATATTTCTATCATGAACGTAGTGAATGATGCAGCATGCGTAGCATGCTACATACATCATGAAATGATGTATGCATGATTCTGTTTACAGAATCATGGCACACGAAGAGGCATTTTTATCCGTGAATCTTATAAAATTGTAGGAGAAAAAAACAGATGAAAGTTATGATAGTCGGCGGCGGTGGCCGTGAGCATGCAATAACATGGGCAGTTGCAAAGAGCCCGAAGGTTGATAAGATCTATGCAGCACCGGGAAATGCCGGAATAGCAGAGTATGCCGAGTGCGTTGATATATCCGTAATGGATGCTGAGAAGCTCCTCAGCTTTGCCAAGGAAAAAGAAGTTGATTTTGTAATAGTTGCACCTGATGATCCGCTTGCTGCAGGCGTTGCGGATGTATTTCTCGATGCAGGTATAAGAACCTTCGGACCGAGAAAGAATGCAGCTATAATCGAAGCTTCCAAGGCCTTCTCAAAGGATCTTATGAAGAAATATAATATACCTTCTGCAGCATACGAAACCTTTGATGATGCAGATGCAGCACTTGCTTATCTTGAAACAGCTCCTATGCCCATCGTTCTTAAGGCTGACGGACTTGCTCTCGGCAAGGGTGTTCTTATCTGCAATACACTTGAAGAGGCTAAGGCCGGAGTCAAGGAAATCATGCAGGACAAGAAATTCGGAAGCGCCGGTAACAGAATGGTCGTTGAAGAGTTTATGACAGGCCGTGAGGTTTCGGTTCTCTGCTACAGCGATGGCAAGACAATTAAGCCGATGACTTCTGCTCAGGATCATAAGAGGGCAGGAGATAATGATACAGGTCTGAATACAGGTGGAATGGGTACATTTTCACCAAGTCCTTTCTATACAGATGAAATCGCTGATTTCTGTATGAAAAATATTTATCAGCCAACCATAGATGCAATGAAGGCAGAGGGAAGAGAGTTCAAGGGAGTTCTCTTCTGCGGACTTATGCTTACACCTAACGGACCGAAGGTGCTTGAATATAACGCACGTTTCGGCGATCCGGAGGCGCAGGTAGTTATTCCGCGTATGAAGAATGACATCATCGATGTTATGGAGGCATGTGTTGACGGAACTCTTGATCAGATCGATCTTCAGTTTGAGGATAATGCAGCTGTATGCGTAATGCTTGCATCTGATGGTTATCCGGTTGCTTATGAGAAGGGCTTCCCTATTTCCGGACTTGACAGCTTCAAGGATAAGGATGGATATTTTGCTTTCCATTCAGGAACAAAGCTTAAGGACGGACAGGTTGTGACAAATGGCGGAAGAGTAATCGGTATTACTGCTCTCGGAGCAGACCTTCTTACAGCCAGAGCAAATGCTTATGCAGCAACCGAGTGGGTTAACTTTGATAATAAATATATGAGACACGACATCGGTAAGGCAATTGATGAGCAGTAGTTTATCTGCCAGGGAGTCGTGACATAACAGTTAGCTGTAAAATGCAAGAGCGGAGGTAAGACTCTTGAATTATGAATTTACACATGCTGCCGAGACATCGCTTGCGCAGGCAAAAGAGATAGCGGGAAAGATTAACGGCGGCATAGTTGAAACAGCACATATCATGTATGGGCTTTATCATTCACGTACCGGAACGGCCTATAAAATACTTGAGAAGGCATCAGTGGATGAAAAACTCCTCTGTGATATTGTCGCTGAAACTCATGATATAAAAAACGATCTTCTCAATTCGGGAGACAGTGAGTATTCCGGCAAGGCACGTGAGGTGCTTGATAATGCCGCTAAGGAAGCGTATGCTCTCCGTGCGTTTAAGTGCGGAACCGAGCATATTCTTCTTGCGCTCATTAAGACAGAAGGCAGCAGCGCCATAGCTGTTCTCAGTAAGCTGAAATGTAATATTAAGAAGATATATATAGATATACTTGTTTCCTGCGGGATCAATCCGGAGAATGCCAAGAGGGATTTTACTGCATTTTCACATCTGAGAAGCAAGAAGACGGCCAATAAATCGGCGACTCCTGCACTTAATCAGTACAGCAGGAATCTGAACATAGAGGCTTCACGTGGCAATCTCGATCCGGTTATCGGAAGAGATAATGAAACAAGGCGGGTAATGCAGATACTGTGCAGACGTATGAAGAATAATGTCTGCCTTATTGGTGAGCCCGGAGTTGGTAAAACGGCCATCGTAGAGGGACTGGCTCAGCTTATTGAAGCAGGGAATGTGCCGGAAAATCTTAAGGGCAAGAGGGTTCTCAGCCTTGATCTGTCAGGCATGGTTGCCGGTTCAAAATACAGAGGTGAATTTGAGGAACGTATCAAGAAGACCATTAATGAAGTTAAGATGGCAGGTAATATCATTCTCTTCATTGATGAGCTTCATACTCTTGTAGGTGCAGGTAATGCCGAGGGAGCGATGGATGCGTCAAACATCCTTAAGCCATCTCTTTCAAGAGGCGAGATTCAGGTTATCGGTGCGACAACTCTGAATGAATACAGAAAGTATATAGAGAAGGATGCTGCTCTCGAGAGACGTTTCCAGCCGGTTACCGTTGATGAACCATCACCGGAAGAGGCACTTGATATACTTAAGGGTATTTGCGGAAAATACGAAGAGCATCATAATGTAAAATATGACGAAGCTGCTCTTAAGGCAGCAGTTGATTATTCGGTAAGATATATTAATGATCGTTTTCTTCCTGATAAGGCAATCGACCTTATCGATGAAGCAGGCGCTAAGAAGAGACTGGGCTTTGTTTCGGACAGCGCATCGCTTCAGAAGGAGAGAGAGAAGATCAATACGTTAGAGCAGCAGCTCGAGGACTGTATAACAGCCAATGATATTGATGAGGCTGGAAAGCTGAAGTCAAAGCTTGACAGAGCTGAGAAGAAGCTTCATGATATGCTGAATCCGAAAAGTGCAGAAAGCGGTGCTCTTATTACAGAAGAGGATATTGCGGATGTTATAGCTGTCTGGACCAGGATACCGGTGTCCAAGATCACCGAATCAGAGACGGACAGACTCCTTAAGATGGAGAAAAAGCTTCATGAGAGAGTTATAGGTCAGGAGGAAGCTGTACATGCGGTTTCTACTGCTATCAGAAGAGGCAGGGTTGGACTTAAGAATCCTAATCGTCCTGTAGGAACCTTCCTGTTCCTGGGACCTACCGGTGTCGGTAAGACCGAGCTTTCAAAGGCTCTTGCGGAGGTACTGTTCGGTGACGAACACAGCATAATCCGTGTGGATATGTCAGAGTATATGGAAAAATACAGCGTGTCCAGACTGATAGGTTCTCCTCCGGGATATGTGGGCTTTGAGGATGGCGGACAGTTGTCCGAGAAGGTAAGGAAGAATCCTTATTCGGTTATTCTTTTTGACGAGGTTGAGAAGGCACATCCGGATGTGCTTAATATACTTCTGCAGGTTCTTGATGACGGTATCATTACCGACTCTCACGGCAGGAAAGTTAATTTTAAGAATTCGATAATCATAATGACATCAAATGCAGGTGCAGAGAGAATACTTGATGCAAAGCATCTCGGCTTTGTGACGGATAACAGTGCCGACAGAGAGCATGAGGAGATGAAGGGAGGCGTAATGGAGGAGATCAAGAGATTCTTCAGACCGGAGTTCATCAACCGTATTGACGAGGTTATAGTATTCAGGGCACTTTCCAAGGAAAATGTTATGGATATCGCAGACCTGATGCTTAAGGAGCTGAAGAAGCGTGCGAAGGACAATCTCGGTATAACACTCAGCTACGGAAAGAAGCTTAAGGATTTTATATTTGAGAAGGGCTTTGATTCGAAATTCGGTGCGAGACCGCTCAGGCGTGCCATCCAGACTCATATTGAGGATGAGCTCTCGAAAGAGATTCTTACGGAAGGCTATACCGAGGGCGATAAGCTCAGCATCGGCGTTTCGGACGGTAAGGTTATTTTTAAAAAGCTGTGATTTTTAATATGGAAAAATAATCTGATTTATTATATAATCAGATTACAAGAAATTCCCAATGGAGGTATAAAGAGGTGGCAGTTGTACCAGAACTCATAAGAGAAGAAGAAAATGGGGCTATCAGCTTCGGAAACTATGAACTTAAGGAAAAAACCAAGCAGGATGGTTTCAAATATAATGGTGACAGCTATAAGATAAAAACATTTTATGAAATCACTAAGCTCGAGAGGAACGGAGCTTTTGTTTATGAATCAGTTCCTGGTACGGCAGTACATGATTTCAGAGCAAACGATAAGAAGGTTATGTTCTCTGTTGAGGGCGACAAGGATGCTCAGGTAACACTTGAGCTTGAGCCTGAGAAGGAATACAAGGTTCATGTAAATGATGTATATGTCGGCAAGATGAAGACAAACCTCGGCGGCAAGCTGAGCCTCTCAGTTGAGCTTGAGGAGAATGATCAGGTTGCTGTTGTCATTGAGAAGCAGTAGAGTATGATATGAACGAACCGGGATGATATATTCTGAATGTATATATCATCCCGTAGTTTTTATATAACAGGAATGTATCGGTAAGCAGCACACTGTTTTTGTGGCAGTGTTGAAAGATCAGAGGTGCAGCAGGATAATGGCAAAGGACAAATCAGTATTTTTCTGTACGGAATGCGGTTTTGAGGCTTCAAAATGGATGGGACAGTGCCCTGCATGTAAGGCCTGGAACAGCTTTTCCGAAGAGAAGGTTAAAGTGCAGAAGGGCGTAAAGGTTATAAATCATGGTGACAGACCGGCACCGACAAGTATCAGTAAGGTTAAGGTTTCCGAAGAAACAAGGATAACTACTGAAATCAGTGAGCTTGACAGAGTACTCGGCGGAGGCATCGTTAAGGGCTCGCTTATTCTGGTCGGAGGAGATCCGGGCATCGGAAAGTCGACACTCCTTCTTCAGATGTGCAAAAAGCTTTCTGACAAACATCTGAAGGTTTTATATGTTTCAGGAGAGGAATCACCTTCGCAGATCAAGATGCGTGGCGAGAGACTCGGAGCGGTTTCAGACGAACTCCTTCTATTATCTGATAATAATCTGGACAACATAGAAGAGATGATCAACGAATGTCAGGCCGAAGTTCTTATAATCGATTCTATTCAGACCATGGTCGTATCGGACGTGGATAATGCACCCGGAACGGTCACTCAGGTCAGGGAGGTTACGGCAAGGCTGCTTCAGGTGGCTAAGAGAATGAACGTGGCTGTATTTATCGTAGGCCATGTCACGAAGGAAGGAACGGTTGCCGGACCTAAGACACTGGAGCATATGGTTGATTCGGTTTTATATTTTGAAGGTGACGGAAATGCCGGCTTCAGACTGCTCAGAGCAGTGAAGAACAGATTCGGTTCCACAAATGAGATAGGCGTTTTCAATATGACTGAGGAAGGACTTGAAGAGGTTACAAACCCTTCACAGATGTTTCTTTCCGGAAGACCGGTTTCGGTTCCGGGCTCTGTGGTTGTAAGCACGATAGAGGGAACCAGAGCGATACTGCTTGAGATTCAGGCGCTTGTCTGCGGCTCGAACTTTAATAATGCGAGAAGAACTGCGGTAGGCGTTGATTACAACAGAGTAAGCCTTCTTATGGCTGTTCTGGAGAGAAGAGCAGGGATGAACCTTTCCGGTTCGGACTGCTATGTAAATATAGCAGGAGGCATCAAGCTGAACGATCCTTCGGCAGATCTCGGAATAGCACTTGCCATTGCCGGCAGCTTCAGAAATAAATCTGTCGATCCCGGCACCTGTATCATCGGCGAGATCGGACTTGCCGGCGAGATCCGTGGCGTCAGAAGCATCCTGCAGCGTGTCAAAGAGGCTGAGAAGATGGGCTTCACCGAATGCGTCATCCCCCGCCCGAATTATGACAAGAAATCCATGGAATCTTTAACTATCAAGGTCACTCCTGTCGGAACTGTGAGTGAGGCACTTAATGTTTTGAACTAGTATAATTATAAAACATAAAGAATGAGCATATATTTCGAAGTATTGCGGGATTAGCACGCTGAGAAATATATGCTCATTCTATATTTTAATGATGTTTAATTACAGAACTTTCGACAGGAAGTCCTTCAGACGAGGGTTCTTCGGATTTTCGAAGAATTCCTTCGGCGGAGCTTCCTCAAGTATCTTACCTTCATCGATGAAGATCACGCGGTTTGCAACCTCACGCGCAAAGCCCATCTCGTGAGTAACGACAACCATTGTCATTCCGTCCTTTGCAAGGTCCTTCATAAGGTCGAGAACCTCTCCAACCATTTCAGGATCGAGAGCAGATGTAGGCTCGTCGAAAAGGATAACGTCAGGATTCATCGCAAGCGAACGAGCGATCGCAACACGCTGCTTCTGACCGCCTGAGAGAGTGGATGGATATACATCAGCCTTGTCATCGAGACCGATTCTCTTAAGGAGAGCCATAGCCTGTTCATTTGCAGCTTCCTTGATCTCCTTCTTAGTGGTTTCAATCTTGACCTTCTTATCCTTAGAAACAAATATATTTTTAAATTTCTGATGTCTCAGCTCCTTGGTTTTGATAAGGACTGGAGCGAGAGTTATATTTTCAAGTACCGTTTTGTTATTGAAGAGGTTGAAATGCTGGAACACCATGCCCATGTGGCGGCGATGAACATTTATATCAACCTTCATGTCAGCGATATCTACACCGTTGAAGATAATCTGACCGCCTGTCGGATCCTCCATACAGTTGAGACAGCGGAGAAATGTACTCTTGCCGGAACCTGAAGGACCGATTACAACAACGATATCACCCTTGTTGATAGTGATATTTATACCATTAAGAACTTTATTTTCACCGAAATGCTTTTCGAGATTAATTACGTCTATCACTCTTTTTCAGTCTCCTTTCCATAAGTTTAATAAGCAGGCTGATAATGATGACGATCACAAGATAGATCAGAGCCATCACAAGGTAAGGAACCATGAATTCATAGCTGTTGGTTCCTATTTTATTAAATGCAACATAAAGGTCGGTTGCGCCTACAAAGCTTACCACCGAGGTTTCCTTTATGAGGGAAATGAATTCGTTTCCGAGTGTCGGAAGGATATTCTTGATAGCCTGAGGGATCACGATGTGGAACATTGTTGTCGCAAAGCTGAGGCCCACAGCACGTCCGCCTTCCATCTGACCGTTGTCAACGGACTGGATACCGCTTCGCATGATCTCAGATATGTATGCGCCGGAGTTAAGTCCGAATACCATGCAGGCAACCTGAACACCGGTCATATTTATCTCCCAGATAGGCAGTAGTACGTAGTAGAAGATAAGCAGCTGTACTACCATAGGCGTTCCTCTGAAGATCCAGACATAGAAGGAGCAGAAGCCGTTAAGTACCTTTGGAAGAGTTTTGTATTTCGGAATCACACGCACGGTTGCGATAAGTGTTCCGATTATGATACCGATTATAAGACCGGTTATAGCTATGATAGCTGTGTTTTTTAAACCTTCTACGACCTTGACATAGCCTTTATAATCCATAAAGAATTCCCAGAAGGTTTGCCATTTATGCTCGAAGTCGCCCACGACATACACCTCACATTTTTATTCTTTGTTTTTTCGGAAGTATTCACACTTCCCGGATAGTATCTTTATATCTGTCATGCTGCAGATGCAGCAGGCAATGAAAAAGCGTTTCCGGGAATTACAGTGACTCCGACGGAAACGCATTTCATTATTACATATATTCTTTAAAAATGCAAATATTTACTGCATAGAATTGATCTTCTTTGTGATGAAATCTGCAGGTGCAGCATCGATGATAACGTAGTCGATATTTCCGTTAAGAAGATCCTGAATTGCAAGTGAACCATTACGATAACCTGTTGAAGACATCTTGAAGCCTTCGAAGCCCCAATCATCATCACCTTCGCAGTAGAACTGACCGGTTGTACCATTCTGGTAACCGATTTTTGTCTTGGAATCCTTGCCATTAAGTATAGCTTCAATAGCAGCAGCATCCTTGCAGTCATCAAACTCTGTATTTGAGTTAAGAACTACAAGCTTCTGGCTTGCGAAGTAGTAAGAATCTGTAAATGTAACGTACTCCTCACGCTCAGGCTTAACAGTAAGACCTGCCATGGCAATATCGCACTTATGCTGGCCAACTGAGAGGCATACTGCATCGAAATCCATATCCTGGATAACGAGCTCAACACCAAGGTAATCAGCGAGTGCCTTGGCAATCTCCATATCAACTCCGTAGTAGCTGTCACCCTTAACATACTCAAAAGGCTCAAATGCTGCATTTGTAGCAACTACAAGCTGATCCTTTGAAGTATCAAGTGTGGCTGACTTAACTGCTGAAGGCTCGCCATCACCGAAATACTTGTCGCAGATAGAGTCGAATGTTCCGTCGCTCATGATCTGCTTGATAAACTCATTTGTCTTCTCGAGAAGCTCAGGCTGATTCTTGTCAACACCAAAAGCATACTCTTCATCTGTAAGATTTACGTCGATAACCTTAGCTGTTTTCTTCGCCTTAGACTTGCTGTCCTTCTTACCGCAGGCTGCAACTGAGACTGCAATGAGAAGAAGAGCCATTGTAAGGGCTGTGATCTTCTTGATCTTCTTCATTTTTATCTCCCTTTCCGGATGCATCTCTTGTTTTTAGTACATCCATAGCTTTTCAATTCGTCAAGATATTATCATTAATATCTGATTTATGCAATAACTAATACATGTTTAATATGCACATGCATCTGTGACAATATGATCAATCTTGTGCTCAAGAATAAATGAGTGGCAGCTGAACTGTTAATCCGGATCATTCAGAGAGTTCTTCCCAGCTGTCGTACATTGCTGAGAGCCTTTCTTCGACCTCTGCACGCTCTTTCGAAAGCTCGGAGAGGGCGCCTGCATTTGAAGCGATGGAAGGATCTGCAAGCTTCTCATCAATCTGTTTTAATTCTTCTTCTGCATCCGCGATGCTTTCCTCAAGCTTTCTGATGTCATTCTCACGTTTCTTGGCAGCTGCCTGCTCGGCTTTAAACTTTAGGAATTCTTCCTTGGAACCGGCGGCTGGAACTGCGGCCGAAGAAGAGCTTCCTGATGCGGATGAAGCAGTATCCGATGATGAAGCAGCACTGCCTACAGATGCTCCGGAGGCACTGTTTAAAATTGCAGAAGATGTTTTGTTTCCGCTGTCTGATACTCCGGCAAGCTCCGGATGCTGAACTCTGAATAGTTCATCCTTCTTCTGTATATAATAATCGTAATTACCTTTATAATTCGTCAGAACCTTATGCGAGAGCGAAAGAGTTCTCGTAGAAACCTTGTTCAGGAAATACCTGTCATGGCTGACGAAGAGGAGAGTTCCTTCGTAATTTGAGAGAGCATCCTCAAGTATTTCCTTGGACTGGATATCCAGGTGGTTTGTAGGCTCGTCGAGTATAAGGAAGTTGGCAGGAGAAAGCATAAGCTTGGCCAGTGAAACACGGCCTCGTTCTCCGCCGGACAGATCCTCGATCCTTTTAAATACGTCATCTCCCGTAAAGAGGAAAGCGGCAAGCACATTTCTGATCTTTGTGTTGTTCAGATCAGGGAAGGAATCCGATATTTCATCAAATATTGTCTTATCAGGTGACAGGTCATGCTGTTCCTGATCGAAATATCCAACCTTTACACGTGAACCGAAGGCGATATGTCCGCTGTCCTTTGAGATCCTGTGGTTGATGATCTTCAGTATGGTAGTCTTTCCGGTACCGTTTCCGCCGATCAGCGCAACATGTTCGCCACGCTTGATATCAATGGACAGGTCCTCGAACAGCTTATTATCACCGAAGGCCTTTGAAAGCTCGGTTACCGAAAGAACGTCCTCACCCGACTGATTCACGGGAGTAAGAGCAAGCCGCATCTCAGCCTTGTATTCAGAAGGCTTTTCAAGCCTCTCGACCTTGGCAAGCTGCTTCTCACGGCTTTCGGCACGCTTGATGGACTTCTCACGGTTGAACTGCTTAAGCTTATTTATTACGTCTTCCTGATGCTTTATTTCCTGCTGCTGATTCATGTAGGCGTGCATCTTGGCAGCCCTGATCGCAGCTCTTTCGGATGCATAGAAGGAATAATTGCCATTAAATACGGTTGAAATACCATTATCTATTTCGATTATCTTGGTTGTAACCTTATCAATAAAATATCTGTCATGGCTGACAATGACGACAGCGCCAGGATAGGATGAAAGGAAATCCTCAAGCCATGAAACTGATTCCATATCAAGATGGTTGGTAGGCTCATCAAGGAGAAGTATGTCAGGCTTCTGCAGGAGGAGTCTTCCGAGTGCGATACGTATCTTCTGACCTCCGGAGAAGGAGTTGATATGTCTCTCATAATCCTTCTCGGTAAAGCCGAGACCTTTAAGTACTCCGGTTATCTCGCTGGTCATGGCATAGCCGTTTTCGCGGTCATAGGTGGTTGAAAGCGTGCTGTATTCATTCATCAGCTTTGTCAGCTCATCACCCTCGGCATGCTTCATGGCTGCTTCGAGTTCACGCATACGGTCATTCATCTCTATCAGATAACGCTTGGTCTCGAGCATCTCGTTGTAGAGCGTATTTTCAAAGGAAATATCCTGCTTCTGAGAGAGATAGCCGAGCTTCATATCCTTCGATATGATGATCTGACCTGTGTCAGGAGTTTCTTCACCAACGATCATCTTGAGAAGAGTAGTCTTGCCGGCACCGTTAATTCCGACGATCGCAGCCTTCTCACGGGCTTCTATATGAAAATTTACATTTTTCAGGACCTCTTTTATTCCGAAGGCCTTTGAAACAGTCTGTATACTGAGTATCATTTTAGTTTGTTCCTTTGCGGCAGCTGCGGGGGCAACTGTTTTAAATATATGGTAAATAGTTTTTTTTATCCCAAAAACATTGTGATTGTAGCAAAAACCGGAGCAATCTTCAAGTTTTTTCGGACTTGGATCCGGGATGATTTTCTAAAAAAAAACGATGAAAAATCATACAACTTCTGATATAATACATATGTTGGGTGGTTATGATTTACTATATTTCTGAATATGATCGGGAGGTATTTTAAATGGGTGTAATAGAAGAAGTTAAGGAAGCGTTGGCAAGACGTAAATTTATTCCTTATTTTCAACCTCAATATGATGTTGTTACAAGAAAGATGTGGTCAGCCGAGATCCTTGCGAGATGGATTGAAAGTGACGGATCCGTTATAGTTCCCGGATATTTTGTTCCGGAACTGGAGATGACCGGAGATATACTTGAACTTGACTGGTATATGCTGAAGGAGGCTTGTATCTTCCTCAGCCAGCTTGATAAGCAGGGAGTTCCTAAATTCCCTATTTCCATTAACTTCTCATGGAAGCACATCAATGAGCAGAACACAAGCGGTATGCTGCGTGATGTTGTTGATTCCTACAATATTCCTCATCAGCTTATAATAATCGAGATTGCTGAATCAGCTATACTTGAGGCTGAGGATGATGTTAAGGTTATGCTTGAGGAGATCAGGAGCGAAGGGTTCCGTATAGCAGTTGATGATTTTGGAAATGGATCATTCTCTCTTGATCTGATAACTGATGTAACACCGGATGTTCTTAAGATTGACAGATCCTTCTTCCTGAATGGTCTGGATGACGAGAGAGACAAGAGAGTGCTCGAGGGTATATTTGACTTTGCCAACAGACTGAAGTTAAATACTGTTGCAGAGGGTATCGAGACAGAGGATCAGCTTACTTTCCTGAGAAACAGCGGATGTAAGGTTGTTCAGGGTTACATTTTCGATAAGCCTATGCCTGAGACACAGTTTATTCAGAAGTGCAAGGACAATATGGCAGATCTTGATGCTGAGGATATTCTTGTTACACAGTCACCTCAGGCGGCAGTTAAGCTTCTTATGGATGCCGTGTTTGCGATGTCTCCAAGCATCACATATATGAATCTTACAAAAAACAGCTACTATGTTGCTCAGGGTGAGGAGCTTGGTAAGAGAGTGAACAGTACGATCAGTTCACTCGAGGACAGACTGGCAAACAGCGTAAGCTCAGTTTATCCTGATGACAGAGAGCTTTATAAGAATACATTCAGTATTAAGAATATGCTTGCTGCTTATGAGAGCGGCGAAAAGTTCGTTGATGTTGTTTTCAGACAGATCGGCGATGACGGTGTATACAGGAAGCTTGCAATCAGAAATGTATTTGTTAAAAATCCTGCCGTAAATGATGTTATTGCCATAAGCTTCTGTACGGTACTCGAGGAGGTTGAACCTATAATTACACCACCTCCTGTTAAGGAAGAACCGGAAGCACCTTATCATGATCCGAATTCAACCACAGAGCTTGTAAATGTCAGGAAGGGTGCGATCATCGTAACTGATAAGAAGGAAGAATTCGTTGTTGATAAAGAGTCAGAAGAGAAAACAGAATAATTAAACTTGAGATTTATCAGCCGGACCCGGATAAGAGTCCGGCTGATTTTCTTTTTAAAAGAAAATGGCAGGGGAGTTATGCAAAACATTTCGTTATTTCACAAATATTTCATTTGAAATATTAATAATAATAACTATAATGTTGATAGTGCGTTGTTGTGTGGGGCAATGTGATCATCACCGATTTCGCATATACCGGTTTTTATACCGGTGAGAACCTATTGATCAGAAGAATATGTGGTAAATAAAATGGGAAAAATACTTAAACGACTAAACAAAACAGAAGTACTTATGGTGCTCTGCAGCATTGTATTTGTCGTGGCGCAGGTCTGGCTCGAGCTTAAGATGCCGGAATTCATGTCCAAGATAACCAAGCTTGTAGAGACTGAAGGAAGTAAGATGGGAGAGGTTCTGAAGAACGGAGCGTTTATGCTGCTTTGTGCCCTTCTCAGTATGCTGTCGGCAGTAGCAACCGGTTTCTTCGCCGCAAGAGTGGCAGCCGGACTTTCGATGACTCTGAGGGAGCAGGTCTTCAAGAAGGTTCTGACCTTTAATAATGAAGAGATGGGTCACTTCTCAACCTCAAGTCTTATAACAAGAACAACAAATGATATTACACAGGTTCAGACACTTATAGCTATGGGACTCCAGGCTATTATCAAGGCTCCGATACTTATGATCTGGGCTATTACCAAGATCGCAAATAAAGAGTGGCAGTGGTCGGCTGCAACGGCAGGAGCTGTTGTTATGATAATCATCATGTTCCTCTGTACTGTCGTTGTCTGTATACCGAAATTCAAGAGGATACAGTCACTTACCGATAATATCAATAAGGTCACCAGAGAAAATCTTACCGGTATAAGGGTTGTAAGGGCTTATAATGCCGAGGAATATCAGGAAGCTAAATTTGAGAAGGAAAATGATGACCTTACCAAAACTCATCTTTTTGTAGGAAGGGTTATGTCTCTGATATCACCGATGATGACGATCATTCTGTCCGGAATATCGCTTGCAATCTACTGGATAGGTGCATATCTCATCAATGATGTGAAGATCGATTTTGTGAATGATCCTTCGGGAGCATCGGTCGGAATGTCGAAGAGACTTGATATCTTCTCAGATATGGTTGTATTTTCACAGTATGCTATTCAGGTTATCATGTCATTCATGCTTCTCTCAATCATGTCCTTCATCCTCCCGAGAGTTATGGTTTCGGTCAGAAGAATCAATGAGGTGCTGGATACTGATGTGAAGATAATCAGCGGCGCTAAGAAGGATAATGACAGCAGTAAGATCGGCAGCATCGAGTTTAAGAATGTCTGCTTCAGATATCCGGATGGCGGAGATGATATTCTCCATGATATATCCTTTACGGCTGAGAAGGGTGAGACGGTTGCTATTATAGGTGCGACGGCCAGCGGTAAGAGTTCACTCGTTAACCTGATCCCGAGACTTTATGATACGACAGCCGGCGAGGTTCTGGTGGATGGCGTAAATGTTAAGGATTATGATGTTCATTACCTCAGGGACAAGATCGGATATATAGCTCAGAAGGCTGTTCTTTTCTCAGGCAGCGTAAAGTCCAATGTAGCTTACGGCAGGGACGAGAAGATTGATGCTGAAATAGATGAGGCTATTGCAATCGCACAGGCTGAGGAATTTGTCAGTGCGATGCCTGATAAGACTGAAACGCACATCGCGCAGGGCGGTACAAACGTTTCGGGTGGTCAGAGACAGAGACTCTCGATTGCTCGTGCGGTTTATAAGAAGCCGGAAATATACATCTTCGATGATTCATTCTCAGCACTTGATTACAAGACTGACAGGATACTGAGAAATGTTCTGAAGGAGAAGACCGGCGATGCAACCAAGCTTATAGTTGCACAGCGTATCGGAACCATCAGGGATGCTGATAAGATAATTGTTATCGATGATGGTAAGATTGCCGGAATCGGTACGCATAAGGAACTTATGAAGAATTGTCCTGAATATCAGGAGATTGCATATTCACAGCTTTCAAAGGAGGAACTTGAGGATGGAAGAGACTAACAGAAGAAAACCCGGCCCTCCTCATGGGCACCCGGGAGGGCCTCCGGGCGGAGGAGTACCGGGCGAGAAGGCAAAGGATGCGAAGAGAGCATTCAGAAAATTAAAAGAGTATATAAGCAGGTATATTTCAGCAATATTAGTTGCAGTAATACTTGGCGTGGCAGGATCTGTAATTGCGGTTATCGGACCGGATAAGATGGCCGATATAACCAATGAGATCACCAAGGGTTTTGCCGGAAATATCAATATCTCAAAGATTAAGAGTATCTGTATGATACTTGTGATACTTTATGTATGCAGCTTTGTTTTCAGCTATGTTCAGAGCTTTATAATGATAACGGTAACTCAGAAGGTTACATGGAAGCTGCGTAAGGATATTTCCCAGAAGATCAACAGAGTACCGCTTAGGTATTTTGATAAGACAAGCTTCGGAGATGTGCTTTCGAGAGTAACAAATGATGTAGATATGATCGGTCAGACGCTCAGTATGGGTATCGGACAGCTTATATCATCAGTAACACTTTTCTTCGGCGCACTTATCATGATGTTCGTGACAAATGTACTGATGTCACTTGCGGCTATTGCAGCGGCAGTTATCGGCTTCATTATCATGATAAATATCATGAAGCACTCGCAGAAATATTTCCTTGCTCAGCAGCAGCAGCTCGGTGCGCTGGACGGACATATTGAGGAAATATATGGCGGCCACAGTGTTGTAAAGAGCTATAACGGAGAGAAGAAGGCTGAAGTCGAATTTGACCGTATGAATAACGGCCTCTACAACAGTGCATGGAAGAGTCAGTTCTTCTCAGGACTTATGATGCCTCTTATGGGCTTTATCGGAAACCTTGGTTACGTAGTTGTCTGCGTTCTCGGTGCTGTACTTGTTGAGAAGGGCTCAATCCAGTTTGGTACGATCGTTTCGTTCATGATCTATATCAGACTCTTTACCCAGCCTCTTTCACAGATGGCTCAGGTTTCAACAAACTTCCAGTCAACCTTCGCGGCAAGCGAGAGAATCTTTGAATTCCTTGAGGAAGAGGAGATGGAGGATGAGAAGAACAAGACAGTGAAGCTTCTTCCTTCAGAGGTTAAGGGCAGAGTTGAGTTCAAGAATATCAAATTCGGATACCTTCCGGACAAGACCATCATCCATGATTTCAGTGCGGTAGCTGAAAGCGGACAGAAGGTTGCGATAGTCGGACCTACAGGTGCCGGCAAGACAACCATGGTAAATCTTCTTATGAGATTCTACGAGACTGATGCGGGAGAAATACTTATAGATGGTATTTCCACGAAGGATATGACGAGAGAGAATGTTCATAACCTTTTCTGTATGGTGCTTCAGGATTCATGGCTCTTCGAGGGAACTCTCAGAGATAATCTTGTTTATGCCAAGAAGGGTGTAACTGATGAAGAACTCGATACGGTATGTAAGAGAGTAGGACTTCTTCACTTTGTAAAGTCGCTCCCTAAGGGATATGATACAGTGCTTAACGAGCAGACATCACTTTCGGCAGGACAGAGACAGCTTGTTACGATCGCTCGTGCCATGATAGAAAATGCGCCTCTTCTCATCTTCGACGAGGCTACAAGTTCAGTTGATACAAGAACAGAGGCAGCGGTTCAGAAGGCTATGGATCGTCTCACAAAGGGCAGAACATCCTTTGTTATCGCTCACAGACTTTCGACTATCAAGAATGCGGATCTCATCCTTGTTATGAAGGACGGAGATATCATTGAGACCGGAAATCATGAAGAACTGCTTAGTCAGAATGGTTTCTATGCTGAGCTGTACAACAGTCAGTTTGAGCAGGCGTCGTAAATTATTTATTGCTTATATTATATTAGAACCATGCGAACATATGCCCCTTCGAGTGTAGGTGAAATACACTCTCAGAGGCATATGTTCTGCATGATTATTTATATCCGATAATGTATTGATTAATAAACCGCGCAGGGATATACCTCTGAGGGCGTATTTTATCTACGCCCGATTAGGTATATCCCTGCGCGGTTATGTATAAGTGATAGCTGAAATTGTTACTCTGACTTGATGTTTACTGAGCCAGGTGGTTTACGAGCCAGTTGTAGATGAATTCGTAGACGTTGTCGCGGTCGAGTTCGTTCAGGATCTCATGGCGGTCGTCCTCGAAGAGCCGGATGTCGACATCGGTTACGCCGGCTTTCACATATTTCTGATAAACCTCCTTAGGGCCCTTGCCGAAGTTGCCGACAGGATCTCTGTCACCGGATACGATAAGGATAGGAAGCTCCTTCGGAACATCCTTAAATGCAGCGCCGGCGGCGTCGTAAGCTACGGTTGAAAGAAGAGCATTGTAGCCGTTAAGGGTGAATGGAGTTGTGCAGAATGTATCATCGTAGTATTTCTGGACTATGGTAACGTCCTTGGTGAGCCAGCTGTTTTCGAAGTTTTCGCCTGTAAGATCAAATTCTTTGTACGGACCTGCGAAGACCATGCCAGCAACGGCTTCACTTCGGTGGTACATACCATATTTTTTGGTGAGGGCTGCGATAAAGGCAAGGCCGGCTTTGGTTTTTGCAGCACTTTCATTACCGGTTCCGCAGATTATGACACCGGAGAGACCTTCGGCAAAATGGGTGATATATTTTCTGAGAAGATATGATCCCATGCTGTGGCCGAAGATAAAGTAAGGGAGACCAGGAAATTTCTTCTCGGCGCCCTTTCTCAGGCGATGTATATCTCTTACAAGTATATCGGAAGGATGTTCCTTCGCTATGAAGCCGAGCTGATCGGGTGTTACGGCAGTTCTTCCATGACCGAGCTGGTCATGACCGACCACGATAAAGCCCTGACTTGTGAGGAATTCTGCGAATTCAGTATATCTTCCCATATGCTCCTGCATACCATGTACTATCTGAATGATTCCACATGGTTCATA
Source organism: uncultured Lachnospiraceae bacterium (assembly GCA_946544235.1). Classification (GTDB taxonomy): domain Bacteria; phylum Bacillota; class Clostridia; order Lachnospirales; family Lachnospiraceae; genus Eubacterium_Q. The sequence continues at coordinate 67,541 of CAMNMC010000093.1, forward strand.
TTCCGGCATCCAGTAATATGCCCGGATGGTGTTTTTTTCATCAGCTGACTGGAATCTTATCTCTTTCATAAGGCCACCTCCCATATATAACTCTAATTAATGTTTTCTGTTGTTTATCAGATCCGGATCATGAGATGATCTGACAGTGATCGAAACCATGTCATGTTAAAACCGGATCATGCTGAAACATAATCATGATAATAAAACCTTCAACTTATAATATAATCCATGTGAGAGTTTTTCACAAGAAGCAGTATGATCATTTCGGGTTAAACAGACAGTGTAAACGACAGTGTAGATTGTATATATCATTAAAATACAGACTGAGACACTTTGTTTTTTGTTGACTTTTTCTGCTTTAAAAACTAATATAAGGAAGTATGAAAAACAGTAAAACAGATGTTAAATAATACGGAGGTTTACATAAAATGAGCAAGATCATATTAACAGGAGACAGACCGACAGGAAGACTTCACCTCGGTCATTACGTTGGTTCTCTCAGAAGACGTGTTGAGCTTCAGAACAGCGGTGAATTTGATAAGATATTTATTATGATCGCCGATGCACAGGCACTTACAGATAACTTTGATAATCCCGGAAAGATCAGAGACAATATCATAGAGGTTGCGCTTGACTATCTGTCATGCGGACTTGATCCGGCTAAGGCAAATATATTTATCCAGTCAGCTGTTACCGAGCTTACCGAGCTGACCTTTTATTATATGAATCTTGTTACGGTTTCAAGACTTGAAAGAAATCCTACCGTTAAGGCGGAGATACAGATGAGAAACTTTGAGGCAAGTATCCCGGCAGGTTTCTTTACTTATCCGGTAAGCCAGACCTCTGATATAACTGCATTTAAAGCAACCGTTGTTCCTGTAGGAGAGGACCAGCTTCCGATGATCGAGCAGGCACGTGAGATAGTTCGTAAGTTCAACTCAACCTATGGTGAGGTTCTTGTTGAGCCTCAGGCACTCATTCCTCAGAATTCAGTCTGCTCAAGACTTCCGGGCACTGATGGCAAGGCCAAGATGAGCAAGTCTCTCGGCAACTGCATCTATCTTTCAGATACACCTGATGAAGTTAAGCAGAAGGTTATGAGTATGTTCACCGATCCTGATCATATTCAGATATCAGATCCGGGCAAGGTTGAAGGCAATGCCGTATTTACTTATCTGGATGCCTTTGCAAAGGATTCTGATTTTGCAGAGTTCTGTCCGGATTACAAGAATCTTGATGAGATGAAGGATCATTACAGACGCGGTGGTCTCGGTGATGTTAAGTGTAAGAAGCTTCTTCTTAACATAATCAACAGAGAGCTTGACCCTATCCGTGCAAGACGTAAGGAGCTTGAGAAGGATATCCCTGCAATATATGAGATTCTCAGAAAAGGCACCGATGCCGCAAGAGCAGCAGCTGCAGAAACTCTTTCTGAGGTAAGAGCAGCGATGAAGATCAATTACTTTGATGACGAGGAACTGATCAGAAGTCAGCAGGAAAAATATAATACAAATAAATAAGCCTTGATAATTACAGTTCTGTGCAATTTTAACAAATTTGAATTTTTTTGGGAAAATACCACAAAAAAAGCGTGACAATTTATGGAAAATTTCATAGAATTATATGGAGCGAATGAGTAAAAAACATTCGCCCGGAGAATTTGCATTAACATGATATGTCAGTTGGGAATGGTATATCGTGGAAAGTATCCGGCATATACTATAGGATAGAGGGTGTGAATAGTATGAATGTTGCTCAGGCTGTTAAGAAGTACAAGATGGAGCCGATTGGTGAAGGTGTGAAGTCTGCATACATCAAAAGGTTTTCATGTGATGACGTGCATTATATTCTGGAGACGAAGAAGCAGATGTATTATATCTTCAGTAACGGACCGCAGTTTTTTTTGTACAGAGTCGACAAGATCTTTGGGAAAAAAGATCTGTGGCATGAGCCGGTTATTGAACCGCTCTCGCCGATGTAAGGGGAATATTTTTTGGAAGGTTAAAACCTCTCCCGATGAAACAGTTTCAATCGGGAGAGGTTCATTTTATTTAATACAATTTTCCGTCATAGTACTGAAGCAGCAGCTCTGTAACACGGCCGTAGCTGGCCATGCCATCTTCTATACCATAGTATTCCATATAGCCTTCGGTGAAGCTGTCGCTAACCTTATCTACTTTAACGGTATCAAATACAGCGGCCTCCTCAACCTCCTCCCAGGCTTCGGGAGTCAGATAGGCAGAGTCGGTATAAACCGCATCACTTATCTGAGGCTGTTTGTTGTAGCGTTTCTGGTCAGTTTCGGCAACATTTTCCCAATAAGCGTCATCTACATAGAAGAGGACACTCAGATATCCGGAGTAAACGAAGTAAGGGTCATCTGATTGAAGACATGCGAGATAGGCTATGAAGTTTGCTTCGTCCTCATGCATATATCCCTTAAGATGAGAATACTCGTGGCAGAAGGTTGCCGCATAGTTCATAACATACATTTTCGGATTATAATTGGCCTCAAGAGAAAAAGGAAAATATATTCCCAGCGTATAGCTCTGAGACATAAGTGTTGAATTAAATACAGGCTTGATGTCCGGATAGTAGCCGCTGAGGCGCGGAAACTCATCTGAGAGCTTACGCATCATACTCTTTGCTTCTTTGGTAAGTTTATCTGTGTCCGGATCGTATATAAGGCGGCCGCTGTTGTCTCTCGGGAACGAAGCGGCATATTCATTGCATTTTTCTGTAAGATAGTTACGCAGAAGCTCCAGTTCATTTATACTGTAGTTTCCTGCGTGCTTTTTCATTTCCAGCTCTGAACAGCCGTAAGGGATCGAGCAGTTGAAGGTCATGAGAAGAGCGGCAGAGAGTATGATCATAAGAAAAGTCTTGAAAAATACCCTGCAGAATCTGAAGCAGCCCTTCTTTTTTCTGAGGAATATCAGAAGAACAGCACAGAGGATGGATGTAAAGATCAACAGTATTCCGGCTATTATCATTATCTCCCCGAAAGAAAATGGGAAGAGCCCGGTAAATCTTCCGTAGGTGAAGAGGAAGATCGGCATGATATTTGCCGTGAAGAAATTGCAGAAGCCTTCCGAAACGGTGAGTATATTAAATACGATAAGGAGCAGCATCATTATCATGGCTGTGAGCCAGTATCTGCTTTTTATCAGCTTTTTTATATGTTTTTCAATTTTCTTTCCGGCTTTATTCAGTGCTTCCGCCATATCTGTTTCCTTTACTGGATATCTGTTTATTTATTGATCATTTGCATTGTATAGTTGTTCCGGGACAACCATACCTGATAATCATACCATGAATACAGGCTTTTGTAATCAGAAATCATATATTTATTGACAGTAAGATCAATGAGATATATACTATTCTCGCAAAGTGATATTAGTGGGACAGGAAGGACGTAAAAGATGGAAAAAATCATAAAAATCCTTACTGATCCTACCTCCAACATTCTTATTCAGCTGATAAGGATCGGAGGAAGGATGACAATTTCGGAAATACTTGAAAAGGCTGAGGGTATTCCGAGGGCAACTGTTTACAGAAAGATTGACAGGATGCTTGAAGCCGGAATTGTCGAAGTGGTTGATACGAATAAGGTAAGAGGTCAGACAGAAAATATCTATTCGATAAAGAATATATACGTTAATGCACCTGAGAGCGGTGAGGACGGAATGAAGATGATGACGGCCATGCTGCTCAGGCTTTACGGGCTCTGTGATGATTATTTTAAAAGAGAGGACGCTGACGTAGAAAGAGATAAGCTTTTTGCTTTTAATTATGTGATCAGGCTTTCTGACGAAGATTTTTCGTCAATGCTCGGAGAAATGTATGAGGTTGTTGACAGGTATCAGAGGAAGGGAGTTACAGAAGCGGCAAGGCTGAGAAATATTTATCTCCTGTCGATGCCGACGGAAGGAGAGAAGGATGAGCGGTAAAAATAATGATAGTATTTTAAATCAATATGGTGATAAGGGAATATGCTTATATGAATATCCTGAAATCGGAGGAATAAAACAGTATATTCAGATAAGAGGAGAGAATAAGGATAATCCGGTTATTCTTTTTCTGCATGGAGGTCCGGGAGGCTCTGTTGCCGGGCTTTGCCATGTGCTTCAGGAGGGCTGGGAAAAATCCTATACTGTTGTCAACTGGGATCAGAGAAACAGCTGTAAGACACTTCTGGCCAACAGAAGCAGGGCCGCCGAAATTGCAAAAACAGGTACCGTAGGAGATTATATGAAGGATATAGATGATGTTATTTCTTATCTTCATACCGTATTGGATTTTGACAGGCTGATCCTTGCGGGCTTTTCCTGGGGAAGTCTCATAGGCGCCGAATATGCCATGTCGCACCCGGATAATGTATCATATTATATTGGTATCGGACAGATCATAAACTATCATGAGGGACTGAGGGTTTCCTGCGAATGGATAAAGGGACTGGCTCAAAACTCGCCGGGTGACATGAAGAAGCTTTATGCCTTTATGGATGCTTCGGTAGGGGTTAAAGAGATGGATAAGGCTTTTATGAAGCAGTTAAGGAAGTTTTCGATGCTGGGAGCAAAATACATCGCAAAGGATGCACGCAGATTTCCGGTAAAAGCACTCAGAAAGACACCTTTTCTTAACGGTAAAGAGAAGATGGCTATGATAAAGGCTGATCCAAAGCTGCTTTCCGGAAGCTACAAAACACTTTTGTCACATGATTTCAGGTCAGATATGCATTTTGATATGCCGGTACTTTTTATAACGGGAGATGAGGATTTTATCTGTCCGTCAAAGCTTCTGGAAAGATGCTTTGAGAATATTGACGCACCGGTTAAGAAGATGGTAACAATCGAAAAGGCAACTCATACCTGTTTCTATGACCAGCCGGAGGAGTTTCTCAGGGTAGTAGGGGAGTTTGTCGGGTGAGGTCAGGATTATGATATTCATATAAATATGATCTGGCGTCCTTTTAATCCATAAAATGTAAAATAAAAACATACTTTATATAGAAGCTCGGACCTGCGCGTCTGAGCTTTTTTATATAATAGGAAACTGTGTTCCCTATTATATAAAAACCCTCCGGGGGATGCGTCTCGGCGCGAGATGTTATTAGTTGCCTGCGGCAACACGCGCCTCGCGCAGAGCATGCCGC